>JBEEMY010000022.1:0-11466 GCA_041192415.1 Verrucomicrobiota bacterium
ATCGGCTCCTATCTCGGCCGCAACGAAGGTTGGATGGCGGAACATATGTTGATCCTCGGCGTGGAATCGCCCGATGGTGAAAAAACCTATGTGGCCGCAGCGTTTCCGAGCGCGTGCGGGAAAACAAATTTTGCCATGATGGTTCCCCCGCCGCATTTCAAGGGCTGGAAAATTTCGACCGTGGGCGATGATATCGCGTGGATGAAACCCGGCGCAGATGGACGGCTCTACGCCATCAATCCCGAAGCCGGTTATTTTGGCGTGGTGCCGGGAACGAATTCCAAATCCAATCCCAACGCGGTGAAGACGATTTGCCGCGACACGATTTTCACGAACGTCGCGCTCACGCCGGACGGCGATGTCTGGTGGGAAGGCAAGGACGGCGACGTGCCAAAAGAATGTTTGGATTGGCGCGGAAACAAATGGACGCCCGACTCGAAGGAAAAAGCCGCGCACGCTAATTCTCGTTTCGCCGCGCCGATGGCGAACAATCCGTCGCTCGATCCGCGCGCGAACGATCCGCAGGGCGTGCCCATCAGCGCGATCATTTTCGGCGGTCGCCGCGCCGACACGATGCCGCTGGTGTATCAGGCGTTCAACTGGATTCACGGCGTCTATATCGGCGCGACGATGGGTTCGGAGACGACCGCCGCCGCCGTGGGCAGTCTCGGCCAAGTGCGTCGCGACCCAATGGCCATGCTGCCTTTCTGCGGTTACGACATGGGCGATTATTTCCGCCACTGGATCGTGATGCGGAAACTCATCAAGTATCCGCCGCGCATTTTCAATGTGAACTGGTTTCGCAAAGATGAGTCTGGAAATTTTCTCTGGCCCGGCTTCGGCGAAAATATGCGCGTGTTGAAATGGATCATCTCGCGCTGCCAAGGACGCGGCAACGCGATGGAAACGCCACTCGGCTGGGTGCCGGAGGCAAAAGATTTTGACCTGACCGGTCTCGCGGATTATTCGCCGGAGAAATTCGACCGCGTGCAGACCATCAACTACGACGACTGGCGGCGCGAACTCTTGCAGCAGGACGAACTGTTCATGAAAATCTATTCGCACCTGCCGAAGGAATTAATTTTCCAGCGCGAGTTGCTGGTGGCGCGGTTGTGACCGGCTTAATTGGCTGGTTTGGAGAATTGAAAACCGCGCAGTCCTGCCTGTGGATTGCGCCCCTGCGTCATCGCGAACAAACGCCGTCCAAGTTCATGCGCCAGCGCGTTCATCTCGGCAGCTTCCTGCGGCGGCAGTGAACGGGCGTTGTTGTATTCCCACAGCGCAATCCAGTTCTGAAAATGTTCCGGCTGTAAACCCAGCCCCATGTGTGCGCCCGCAAAACCGCCGCGATACTTTGATTCGCCGCCGGCTTGCAACGCCCAGAAGTCCGCGATCTTTTCCAGATGCGCCGGCCAGTCTTGAATGTGCGCGTTGAAGATCGGGCCGAGGAGTTCGTGCTGCCGCACGTCCGCGTAAAACGGCTTGATGAGTTTCAAGATGCCGTCGTGCCCACCGAGACGTTGGTAGAGTGATTGGTCTGCGCTCATCTTTTCCAATCAGACAAAACTCAATGCTTTGTCTCTTTCGCCGCGCCGGATTCCGTTGCGGGCAAATCGCCTTCACCTAACTTGCGTTTGAATAATTCCAGCGCGAGTCCGTAAGATTTCAACGCCAGTTCGGGATCGTAGCGCAAACCCTCGTCGCGCAGGAACGCGTGCTGGCCGTTGAACTCGTGCCAGGTGAAATTCACACCGGCATCCGCCAGCGCATTGTAAATCACCGCCCTGCCCTCGCGCGGAACGTGCGGGTCTTGACGTCCCCAGATCATTAGCATCTCACCCTTAAGTTCCTTGATGCGCGCGAGTGAATCGTCGCTCAGGCCTTTGCCGAGACCGCGCTTGTGGATGTCCGTCGCGTAAAAACACACGCCCGCGAGCACGCCGGGATTCATCGCCGCACGGAATGACAGATGTCCGCCGATGCAAATCCCGATCACACCCAGCTTACCCGTGCAGGCTGGATGCGATTTCAGAAATTCCAGCACCGCCCGCGCATCGTCGTCGTAGCTCGCGAGTTCCTTCGTCGTCTTCAATTCGTTGCCCTTGTCCGCGCCCGCTTGATCGTAGGCCAGCACCGTTCCCGCTGGTAAAAATTCGTGATAGATTTCCGGCGCGGCCACCACAAATCCGTGCCCCGCGAGCAACGCCGCCGTGCGACGAATTGGGGCGGTCACTTGAAAAATTTCCGAATACAAAAGAATGCCCGGATATTTTCCCGCTGCCGCCGGACGGAAAATAAAAGTCCGCATCGGCCCGTTCGGAGTTTGCAGGTCAACGTGCTCGTTGTCTTTGATGGTCATAAAATAATTTCAGTTGAACCCGCCTCGCGAATTTGTCACCGGTGCGTTAAGTGATCAGGATTGAACTTTTTTCCATTCCAATTCCACGCCGCGCCGCTGAATCCACTCCTGCAAGTCCGGTTGATTGATCTGCGAGCCGGAGATATTGAGAATGCCACGAATGTCGCGGAGGTGTTTGTCCGATCCGCCTTCGCGGAAGTATTCCAGCTTGCGGACAATGACGTATTCTGGCGGTGCAAGCACCAGCGTCTCACCGCCAAATTCAATCTGGCGCTTGTTGCGAAATGCCCACGCGTTGAATTCATCCCGTCCCGTTGGGTAAATATCCGCTTTGAAGGTTGTTTCCTGATGGATGATGTTGAACTGGCCACGCTCCACGCGCGCCGCCTCCGCCGCGATGACTTCGGGCGGTGGCAAATAAAATTCACTGGCTGGAAAAATTTCCGGCAATTGGCGGATGGCGTTTCCATTCAGGAAAACGACCATGTCCACGTCGCGGGTAAAACGCGGCTCGCCGTAGAAGATGGCTGCCACACTGCCGCCAATCACATAGCGGATGCCCGCACGGTTGAGCGGGCGCACGAACAGCAGAAACAGGTCAGTCTCGGACATGAAGAAAGATGCGGTTGACTTCGGAGGTCACTTTTTCCTCCGGCCAGTCCGGGTGCTGATGGCGAACGCCAGCCGCCTTAAACTTTCGCGCAAACCAAAACATCTGTTCAGCCATCTCCAGCCGACGCGCCCCGGACATCCGCCGGTAAATTTCAATCTGCTCCGGGCTGGGGTCGTCATCCGGCGTGCGCCCATGAACCATGACCGCATCGCGCAACTCGAATGGCGCGCCCGATGACAAATCGGGATAGCTGGGGCCATGCGTTTCAGCGTTCACAAAAGCACCATAACGGTAGCGCTGGAGAGCGTCAACCGCGCTTCAGCCCAGCAAACTCTTCGCCTTGGCCAGTGCCTCATCCAGCTTGATCGCATCTTTGCCGCCGCCGCGCGCGTTGTCGGGCTTGCCGCCGCCTTTGCCGCCGACGATGGGTGCTATGGTTTGAATGATTTTTCCGGCCTGAACTTTCGCGGTGAAATCTGCCGAGAAGGATGCGATCAATGTCACCGCGCCATTCGCCGCGCCGCCGAGGACGACCACGCCTTTGAACTGGCTCTTGAGCGAGTCCACGATGGCTTGCAAAGTGTCGCCGTCGTTCGCGCCGAGATTAACGATGATGGCGGGAATGCCGTTGATGGTTTCCGCTTTCGCGACCAAATCCTTCGCGCTGCCGGCGGCTTCGCGTTGCTGTGCGGACTTGAGGGACTTCTCCAATTCCTTTTGATGCGCGAGCAAGGCTTCGACTTTCTTTTCCAACTCGCCGACGGGCGAATTGATTTTGCCAGCGATGCTGCGGATGAGTTGCAATTGTTCGTTCGCCAAGCCGTAAGCGGTCAGGCCCGCGACGGCTTCGATGCGGCGAACGCCTGCCGCCACGGCGGCTTCGCTGACGATGCGGAACAAACCGATCTCGCCCGTCGCGCGCGTGTGCGTGCCGCCGCAGAGTTCCATCGAGTAGCCGTCCAGCTTCCCGGCTCCGCCGCCGATTTGGACGACGCGGACGGTGTCGCCGTATTTGTCGCCGAAGAATTGCATCACGTCCTTGCGGTTCTTCACGTCGGCGTGCGGGACTTCCGTCCACGAGACGCCGGCGTTTTCGAGGATGCGTTCGTTGACGAGCTTCTCGATGTCGGCGACCTGCGCGGGCGTGAGCGGCGCGCTGTTGAAATCGAAGGTCAATTTATCCGGGCCGACGAAGGAACCTTTCTGCGACGCTTCCTTACTGGCGACTTCGTGCAAGGCCCAGTGGAGCAAATGCGTGACGGTGTGGTGGCGCTGAATCGCATTACGGCGACCTGTGTTCACGATCAATTCAAGGCTAGCGCCTGGCTCTGGCGCTAAATCTACTGGAAGATCAAAGGGTAAATCCACACCGACACTAGGCTTCTGCTGTTCGAGGAAATGCAAAAATGTATTGCCTGACTTTTGAGTGTTGGCCACATGCCAGATTTTGCTTCCGCTACGAAGGTCGGCGGTGTCGCCGACTTGGCCACCCATCTCGGCGTAGCAGGCTGTGGAGTCGAGGATGACGGCGGTCTTGTCCTTGAGCGAGACGACTTCCAAAACCTTGGCCGACACCGCGAGGTTGTCGAAGCCGACGAACTTCGTGGGCGTGGTGGTCTCGATTTGCGAAAGCGAAATAACTTCCTTCTTCTGCGCGGCGCGGGCGCGGGTGCGCTGCTCTTCCATCAACCAATTAAATTCTTTTTTATCAACTTCGAATCCTTGCTCACGCGCCATCAGCTCAGTGAGATCAAGTGGAAATCCGTAGGTGTCATACAAAACAAATGCAAATTTGCCCATGAATTGAACCGGCTCTTTGTGAGGAGAAGGTTTGCCGTCAACTTGTGTGGGATTATCTCTGACCTGCTTTGTCGCAGAAATCATACTCTCGAAACGCTCAATACCATTATCCAACGTCTTATTGAACGCCTCTTCCTCGCGCTGAATCGTTTCCTGCACGATTTTCTTCTTGGTGCGGATTTCAGGAAAGACATCGCCCATCGTTTCGGCGAGCACATCCACGAGTTTATAGAAGAACGGTTCTTGGAAGCCGAGCGTGCGTCCATAACGCACCGCGCGGCGCAGGATGCGGCGCAAAACGTAGTTGCGGTCGGTGTTGCCGGGCGAGATGCCGTCGGCAATTGCAAAGCTCAACGTGCGGATGTGGTCGCTGATGACGCGGAACGCCACGTCAATCTTCTCCTGCTCGGTGTCGCCGGTGCTGCCGGGTTTCGGGAGCGTGGAGCCGTATTTCTTGCCGCTCAATTTTTCGATGACGTCGAAGATCGGGCGGAAGATGTCGGTCTCGTAGTTGGAGATCTTGGCATTCTGGAAATCGGTCAGGTTCTTTGTGCCTTGGATGATGCTCGTGACGCGCTCGAAACCCATGCCGGTGTCCACGTGCTGCGCGGGCAGCGGCGTGAAGGTGCCGTCGGGATTGGCGTTGTATTGGATGAAGACGTTGTTCCAGATCTCGATGCAGCGGGCGTCGGAGCCGTTGACGAGTTTCGCGCCGGAGGTCTGCGCGTCGAGGTCGGTCTGCGCCGGGCCGGGGCGGAGGTCCACGTGGATTTCAGTGCAGGGACCGCACGGGCCGGTCTCGCCCATCATCCAGAAATTATCCTTCTTGCCGCCGTTGACGATGTGGATTGCGGGGTCGAGGCCGACGCTGCGGAATTTTTCCGCCCAGAAATTATACGCTTCCTCGTCGCGGTCGGCGGGGTCATTCTTGGATTTGTCCGGCTGGTAAATCGTGGCGTAGATGCGTTGCGGTGGAAATTTCCAGACTTCGATGACGAGTTCCCACGCCCAGTTGATGGCGTCGCGCTTGAAATAATCGCCGAAGCTCCAGTTGCCGAGCATCTCGAAGAACGTGTGGTGATAGGTGTCCAGGCCGACATCGTCGAGATCGTTGTGCTTGCCGCCGGCGCGGATGCACTTCTGCGTGTCCGCCGCGCGACCGGGCGTGTAAGGGCATTTGGTCTGGCCGAGAAAGATCGGGACGAACTGGTTCATGCCGGCGTTCGTGAACAGCAGGTTCGGCGAATCGGGCATGAGGCTCGAAGACGGCACGATGGTGTGTTGCTTCGACTTGAAGAAGTCGAGGAACGACTGGCGGATTTGGTTGCCGGACGGAATTTGGGTGCTGTTGCTCATGAAAAATGAGCGGAAGTTTAGGCAAAACGGGCGGTGAAAGGCGAGTTGGAATTTAGGTGGAAAGCTGTCATCGGCAGGTTGGGTAAAACACTTAAGCCTGAAATGCGTCACATTTTCTGGCGACAGCGCATCGGGGGAATTGCTTTGCAAGCCACAAGCAGCGCGGCTATGTATTCAGCCGTCACAAAAACCGCAACGAGCCGACGACAAACCCAATGGCCACAGACGGGAATCAACCTAGCGCACGCGCACAAACCACAACGGTTGCCTGGCGTTCGCGCCTGTTTGTTTATGGATTTGCCATCGCGGTGACGTTGCTGGTCTTGCTGGTGCGCTTGAGTTTTTCACCGTGGGTCGGCGACCGCCCGTTGCTCATTATTTTCTTCATCCCCATCCTGTTCAGCGCGTATCTGGGCGGACTGGGACCGGGGCTGGTGGCAACGGCGATTGCGGCCTTCGCTGCGGATTATTATCTGCTGCCGCCGGATCACGGTCTTTCATTTGATAAGCCGATGGATTTCATCCAGTGGTTGATTCTGGTCGCGAGCGGTGTGCTGGCGAGCGTGCTGAACGAGGCGTTGCACCGCGCGCGGAAACGGGCGGACACGAGCAAGGCGATGCAAGCGGTGACGTTGGCGAGCATCGGCGACGCGGTGATCACGACGGATGCCGCAGGGGCGGTGAATTTCCTGAACGCGGAGGCAGAACGGTTGACGGGCTGGACGAATGCGGAGGCCATCGGACGCTCGCTGCCCGAGGTATTTCACATCGTCAATGAGCAGACGCGGGAGATTGTGGAAGACCCGGTAAAAAAAGTTTTTCGCACCGGCGCGGTTGTGGGGCTGGCGAACCACACGGTTTTGATTTCGCGTGACGGGCGGGAATTCATCATTGATGACAGCGGCGCGCCGATCCGGAACCCGCAGGGGAAAATCATCGGCGTGGTGCTGGTGTTCCGGGACAGCACGGAAAAGAAACGGGCGGAGGATGCGGTGCAGCGATCGCAGGCGCTCTATTCCTCGCTGGTGGATCAGATGCCGGCTGGCGTTTTCCGCAAAGATGCGGAGGGGCGTTACGTGTTCGTGAATTCGTTGTTCTGCGAGTTGAAGGGCATAACGCCGGAACAATTTATCGGCAAGACCGCGATGGAACTGGAGATTACCGACAAGGTGCTCGCCGCCGCCGGCTCCAGTCATCATGAGCAAATCATGCAGACTGGGCAGACGATTGCCGCCGAAGAAACGCACATTCGTTCCGACGGCAAGCGGCTTTATTTTCAGGCGGTCAAAACCCCGGTCTTTGACTCCGATGGGAAAATAACGGGTTCGCAAGGCGTCCTGTTCGACGTCACTCCGCAAAAAGAAGCCGAGGCGGCGGCGGCGGAATCGCAACTGCTTTATCATTCCTTGGTGAACCAGATGCCGGCGGGAATTTTCCGCAAGGACGCTGCGGGCCGGTATGTTTTCGTAAACCCATATTTTTGCGCGCTGCGCAACGCCACGCCGGAAGTCTTTCTCGGTAAGCTGCCCACCGAACTGACGGAAGCGGAGGACCGGTTCAAAACCGAGGCGGCAAACCACCACGCCCAAATCATGCAAACCGGTTGCACGATCAAGGTGCTGGACGAATATCATCGCGTCGATGGCGAGACGTTATTTTTTCAGGTGACCAAGACACCGGTTTATAATTCCGAAGGCGCAATCATCGGCTCCCAAGGCATCTTGTTTGATGTCACCCAAAACAAGCGCACCGAAGAGCAACTGAGTGAAATCATAAAACATACGCGTTGCATCGTGAATTCCGGCGAAGTATCCGGGCCGCCGGGATGGGAGCAGCACGCGCTGGATGCCGAAACTCCTTTCAGCTGGAAATTTCCCGTCCTCAATCCTGGAGCCGCGCAAACAGTGCTGCCTTTGGAGTTATCGCCCAATGAACTCTACGAACGGGTTTGGACGCGCAGCCGCCATCCGGCTGACCACATCCAGATGAATAAAAATTCCGGGCAGGCGCTGCTCACCGGCGCCGCGTTTTACCGGAATGAATTTCGTTGCACGGACAAAAATGGAAACCTGCACTGGATGCAGCAGCACGTCAGCGTGGAAAAAATTTCCAAAAACTGCTGGCATATCTTTGGCATCACCACCGATGTCACGGAGTTAAAAAGCTCGCAGGAACTTTACCAAGCGCTGTTCGACGCCTCGCCCGCCGGCTTCCTGCGCCTGGATAAAACCGGCGCAATCATTGATGCGAATGACACCATCTGCCAGCTTACCGGCTACACGCCCGCAGATCTGATCGGTCATCCGGTGAAATTATTTGCCGCGCCCCGCGATGCCGGGCTGGTGGCAGCGCACCTCCAAAAAATTCTGGCCGGCGGCGTGCATGTGCATGAAGTGGAAAACCTGACCAAAGACGGACAATTGCTGTTCGTAAAAATTGTCGAGTCTTGCATCCAGTTTCCCGATGGCCACAAGGAAATTCTCTGCAACGTGATAAATATCACGGAGCGCAAACAGGCGGAATTCCTTCTGGAAAAACAGAAGGAAATTTTGGAGCTGGTCGCGACCGGAGGATCGCAAGAGGAGGTGCTCACGGCGCTTTGCCGGTTGGTTGATTCGCAAAGCTCAGGGCTGCTCGCCTCCATCCTGCTGCTGGACCCAGACGGGATACATCTGCGGCACGGCGCGGCGCCAAATTTGCCGGCAGCGTATTGCCAGGCGATTGACGGGGTGGAAATCGGCTCGGTGGTCGGCAGTTGCGGCACGGCGGCTTTTCTTAAAAAACAAGTGGTTGTGGAAGACATCGCCACGGATCGCCTGTGGCAAAAATTTTCCAGTCTGGCCGCCGAGCATTCGTTGCGGGCGTGCTGGTCCACGCCAATTTTTGATGCGCAAAAAAATGTGCTGGGCACGTTTGCCATCTACTCGCGGCTGCCTGGCCGGCCGACGGCGGAGCAGCAGCGGCTGGTGGAAGTAGCCACCCACATCGCCGCGCTGATCATCACCAAGAAAAAAGAGGAGGCGCAGTTGGTGCAGCTCGCGGCCATCGTCGAGTCTTCCGATGATGCCATCATCAGCAAAACCTTGGAGGGCATCATCACCAGTTGGAACCAGGGTGCGGAAAAAGTTTTTGGCTATTCCGCGAACGAGGTCATCGGGCAGCCGCTCCTGATACTATTTCCGCCGGAACGTCAGCACGAGGAACCGGAAATTCTGGCCAAGGTCAGCCGGGGCGAAAATGTGAGCCACTTTGAAACCGTGCGCGTGCGGAAGGATGGCCAAAGGATAGATATTTCCGCGACCATTTCCCCGCTTAAGGATGTGACCGGCAAAATCATCGGTGCTTCCAAGGTGGCCCGGGACATCACGGAACGGAAGGGCGCCGCGGTGACCATTGCCGTTGAACGCGCGCGGTTCAAACTCATTTTCGACTCGCTCCCCATCGGCATCGCGTTCCACACATTTCATCCGGACGGCACGTTCGCCCGCGACATCAATGAGGCGCACTTGAAAATCTGCGGCATCACTCGCGAGCAACACAACGACCCTACCATCTACGGACGCATCAGCCACCCGGATGACTACGCGCGACAGAAAGTTTTCACCGCCCAAGTCGCCGCTGGAACCATCAAACAATTCTCCTTGGAAAAACGTTACCTCCATGCCGACGGCAAAGTCGTGTGGGTGAATTTTTCCTACCAGCGCGAAATATTTTCTGACGGCACGATCGAGGAACTGACCACGGTGGTGGAAATCACCGAACGTAAAGCGGCGGAAGCGGCGCTGCAGTTAAGCGAGTTCTCAGTCAACCAGGCGTCGCTGCCTACGTTATGGATTGCGCGCGATGCCCGGATTGTCCGCACCAACCACGCCGCCTGTGCGCTGCTGGGTTATACGGAAGCGGAATTGCTTCAGCTAGCCATCACCGACCTCGATCCAGATTTCCCGGTGGAACGCTGGCCGGTTCACTGGCAGGAATTGCGCGAACGCAAGCACATGTGCTTCGAGACGCGACAACGCCACAAGGACGGCCATATCGTCCCCATCGAGGTGGATCTCAGCTGGTTTGAATTTGGCGGAAAGGAATATAATTTCGCCTTCATCCGTGATATCACCGAGCGCAAGCGGGAAGCGGAAAATAAAGTTAGGTCGTTCGCGTTGTTGCGCGCCACGCTGGATTCAACCGCCGATGGCATCCTGACCGTCGGGTCGGATAATCAAATCATTTCATTTAATGAAATGTTCATGCAGATGTGGCGCATCCCCGCTGGCGTGCTCGCCGCCAACGACGACAAACTCGCACTGGAGCATGTCCTCGACCAGCTCAAATCCCCCGAAAACTTTCTGGCGAAGGTGCGCCATCTGTATGATTGCCCGTTGGAGGAAAGTTTCGACGTGCTTGAATTCAAGGACGGGCGGGTCTTCGAACGCTGCTCCCGACCCATGCTGGTTGAGGGGAATCCCATCGGCCGGGTTTGGAGCTTCCGAAACATCACCGAACGCAAGCGCCTCGAAGAACAATTGCGGCAGTCGCAAAAAATGGAGGCCATCGGCCAGCTCTCCGGCGGCATCGCGCATGATTTTAACAACATCCTCACCGCCATCCTCGGCAACGCCACCCTGCTGTCCGACCCGGAAATTGATTCGACGGAAGCGCAGGAGTGCCTGCAAGAAATCATTCGCGCCGCGCGCCGCGCCGCCGACCTCACGCGGCAGTTGCTCCTGTTCAGTCGCAAACAAACCATGCAACCCGCCACGGTGGACTTGAATCAGGTGGTCAGCCGTTCCGCCAAAATGTTGCAGCGCATCCTCGGCGAAGACATTGCGCTGCACACCGATTTCACCCACGGATTGCCGCCCGTTTCCGCTGATAGCGGCATGGTAGAACAAGCCATTCTCAATCTCGCCGTCAACGCCCGTGATGCCATGCCCGGCGGCGGCCAACTGCAACTCACCACCCGCTTGGAAAATGTCCGCAGCCCAGAAGCGGCGGAAATTTCCGAGCCACGCCCACATCTTTGCCTTGTCATCACCGACACCGGCAGCGGCATCGCTCCGGAAGTTTTGCCGCGCATTTTTGAACCCTTCTTCACCACCAAAGAAGTCGGCAAAGGCACCGGCCTCGGTCTCGCCACCGTCTACGGCATTGTCAAACAACACAACGGCTGGCTCACCGTCAGCAGCGAGCCGGGCAAAGGCAGCACGTTCAAAATTTATCTGCCAGCATTGGCCGGACATCTGCCCCCGCCGCCAACACCGTCCGCCATCACCCAGTTGCCGCGCGGCACCGGCATCATTCTTGTGGCCGAGGATGAAGCGCCGGTGCGCAGCTTTGTCTC
>JBEEMY010000023.1:0-11446 GCA_041192415.1 Verrucomicrobiota bacterium
CAACGATGACAGCGAGGAAAACAATCATCATGGGTTCAAGCAACGAGGTCATAGCATCGACTGCGTTGTCCACCTGCTCATCATAATCGTCAGAGATACGCAGAAGCATTTCGGGCAATGCGCCGGTCTGCTCACCGACATCCACCATGCTGACGACCATGGGCGGAAATACACCCGCACCTTCCATCGGTGCGGTAATGGTTTCGCCCTCTTTCACACTTTCGTGAATTTTACCAACGGCGTTGGCGATGATGACATTGCCAGCCGTTTCCTTGACGATGGTCAACGCCTGCAAAATCGGCACACCGCTGCTGACGAGTGTGCCCAGCGTGCGGGTAAAACGTGAAATGGCTACCTTGCTAATAACCGGGCCAAGCGCAGGCATCACCAACAAGAATTTATCCCACAACCGCCGACCAAATTTTGTTTTAATGAAAAGCAGGAACAGAATAACTATGGCTACCACTACTCCCAATGCAGCCAATATGTTGCTTCTGATAACATCGCTGACCGCTAGCACGAACAAAGTGAAGCCCGGCATCTTGACACCCATGCCCGCAAAAACCTCCTTGAACTTCGGCACGACGAACGCCAGCAGCAAGATCATGATGCCCACCGCCACAATCATGACGGCAGCCGGATAGAACATCGCAGCCTTGACCTTGCCCTTGATCTTCTGCGCCTTTTCGGAAAATTCCGCGAGGCGTTTCAACACAACTTCAAGCACACCACCGAGTTCGCCAGCTTTAACCATGTTGACGAACAGCTTGTTGAAGGTTTTTGGATGCTGCGCGAGTGCCTCTGAAAACGTGCTGCCGCCTTCAATCGAAGTGGCGAGCTGACCAAGAATCCCCTTGAGCACAACATTGCGCTCCTGTTTTTCCAACACACGCAACCCGCGCAACAGCGGCAGGCCGGCATCCACCAACGTCGCCAACTGACGCGTAAAAGTGGTGAGGACTTTCGGCTTCACCTTGCCGCCCATGCCGGGGATCTTGATGGCGAAATTCATCCCGCCGCCCTTGCCCTTGCCTTTGGCGGCGGGCTTGGGAGTGGCTTTGCCCTTGGCTTTTTTATCGGCGGACTTTTCTTTTTCCGCCTCGGAAATCTTGGTCGGAAACAGACCCATTTCCTTCACGCGCCCGATGGCTTCATTCTGGCTGCCGACATCAATGCTGCCTTTGGTTTCATTGCCGCGGGCATCGAGAGCTACGTAGTTGAACTTGGGCATAACGTGATCAGGTGTATTTTACGACTTCTTCAATAGTAGTAGCACCATCGAAGATGCTGCGCAAGCCGTCCTCCCGCAACGTCACCATTCCCAGTTCCACGGCCTTCTGCCGCACCACCACCGTTGGCGCGCGTTCATTGATGAGCGTGCGGACGGCATCGCTCACGACGAGCAACTCAAAAATACCTTTGCGTCCCTTGTAGCCGGTGTCATTGCACGTCGAGCAACCACGGCCATAATGAAACACCTTGTCGCCCAAATCATGCGGCGAAAGATTGAGCATGGCCAACTGCTGCTCCGTCGGCTCAAACGGCGTGCGACAATTTTTGCAAATCGTCCGCACCAGACGCTGACCCAGCACCCCCATCAGCGTCGAGGAAATCAAAAACGGCTCTACGCCCATGTCCACCAGACGCGTGACGGCGCCGGGCGAATCATTCGTATGCAGCGTGCTCAAGACCAAGTGACCAGTCAGCGATGCCTGAATGGAAATCTGCGCCGTTTCCAAATCGCGCATTTCACCGACCATGATGATGTCCGGATCTTGACGCAAAAAGGCTTTCAACGCCTTGGCGAAGGTCATCCCGGCCGCCTCGTTGATGGCCACCTGCATGATGCCTTCAATGTCAAACTCCACCGGGTCTTCCGCCGTGAGCAACTTGGAATCAATCGTGTTCACGCGCCGCAAACACGAATAAAGCGTCGTCGTCTTGCCGCAACCGGTTGGTCCGGTGACCACGAAAATTCCGTTCGGGCGCTGAATGACCTCGGTGACAAAGTCGTAGACGTATTTTGGAAAACCCAGCGTCTCAATTTCCAGGCTCGTCGAACTGCGATCTAGCACGCGCAATACCACCGACTCACCGAACGCCGTGGGCAGTGTGCTCACGCGCAAATCCACCTGCTTACCACCGACTGTCGTAGAGATACGTCCGTCCTGCGGCATCCGCTTTTCAGAGATGTTCAGGTTGGACATGACCTTCAGACGCGAGGTGACCGGCAACGCCAAATGTTTCGGCGGCGGCGACATTTCGTAAAGCGCACCGTCCACGCGATAACGGATGCGGAAATCGGTTTCAAACGGCTCGAAGTGAATATCGCTCGCCCGATCCTGCACCGCTTGCTGCAAAACCAGATTCACAAATTTTACAATCGGCACCTCGTTAGCCAGCGCGGCGGCGGCGGCGGCATCTTCGCCCGCCTGATCCACCTCGGCCGCCATCTTTTTGTCGCGCCCCAGTTCCTTGAGAATCTCATCGTAGCCGCCGTCGTCCTCCTGCCCGTAAAAACGTTCCACGGCGCGGATAATTTCGGCGGGGTCAGCCACCACAATCTGCACATCGCGCTTCGCCGCAAATTGAATCTCATCCGCCATCTGCGGATTCAACGGCTCCGACACTGCCACTTGCAAAATGCCGTTCACCACCGCCACCGGCAGACATTTATACATCTGCGCCACTTTTTGCGGCAGCAACTTGAGAACCTCTTCAGGAATCTCCCGGTCTTTCAACACCACGACTTCCGAGCCGAGCGCGTTGGCAATGACCTGCAACAAATCGTCCTGCTTGAAAATTGAAAAATCCTGCAACACCTGCGTCGAGGGATTTCCGCTGCGCTTGACCTCCGCGCCGACTTCCTCGAACTGCAAATCGTCCAGCATCCCCTGCCCGTGCAGGAGCGTCAGCAATGGATCATTAATCTCGTCAGACATGATGTGAAATTATTTCTTCCCGCCTTTTTTCTCCACCGCCGAGGCCAGATCCATCTCCTGCAACTTCGCCATGATGGTCGTTGCATCCTGCGACTTGTTGATCACGTCCTCGCGCGAAATCAATCCCTGCTCGTATTTTTCAATCAGGCACGCGTCCAACGTCACCATGCCGAACTTCATACCCGTCTGGATGTCGGATTGAATACGAAAAGTTTTGTTGTCGCGGATGAGCGCGGCGATGGACGGTGTGTTGATCATGATTTCGAAAATCGCCACGCGGCCCGGCTTGTCAATCCGTGGCACCAGCAACTGCGAAATCACGCCCACCAACACCGTGGAAAGCTGGATGCGAATCATTTCCTGCTGCTGTTGCGGGAACGCGTTCACCAAGCGGTCAATCGTTTTGGCCGCGCCCGTCGTGTGCAGCGTGCCGAAGACCAAGTGACCCGTTTCCGCCGCCGTGATAGCCGCTTCAATCGTTTCCAAGTCGCGCATTTCGCCGACCAGAATCATGTCCGGATCCTGACGCAACGCCCGGCGCAAGGCTTCCGCAAAATTCGGCACGTCCACATGGACTTCGCGCTGCGTGATGAGCGCCTTTTTGTGTTTGTGGTAATACTCGATTGGATCCTCAATCGTAATCAAGTGCACCTCTTCCTTCGTCTCGTTGACGATGTTCAGCAGCGACGCCAGCGTGCTGGACTTGCCCGAACCCGTTGGGCCGACCACGAGAATCAATCCGCGCGACTTGTTCAACAAATCTTTCGCCGACTCCGGCAAACCAATTTGCTCGTAGGTGAACATCTTGCTGGGAATCTGCCGCAGCACCATGCCGAAGTTTCCCTTCTCCTTGAACACGCTCACGCGAAAACGCGCCGCGTCGCCGAACGCAAACGCAAAGTCCGCGCCGCCGCGCTCGCGCACCGCCTGGATGTGTTCCTCGGACGTGATGCTCCGCATCAATTCTTCCGCCGTCTCCGGCGTCAGCGCCGGGCCTTCCACGCGGTGCAAAATACCGTGAACGCGAATCGTCGGGGCCGTGCCCACGCGCGTGTGCAAATCGGACGCCCCTTCAGAAACCACCAACTGCAACAAATCAGACATCGAGTAAGACATAAAAAATAAATCAAGCTTCGTCACCGACCGTCGCGCGGATGACTTCTTCCGGCGTCGTCATACCCGCCAGCACTTTGCGGATGCCGTCCTCGCGCAACGTCCGCATTCCCATCTCGCGGGCGCGCTGGCGCAACACATTCGTCGGCACTTGGTCGTAAATCAGTTTCCGCGCCTCGTCATCCACCACGAAAATTTCAAAGATGCCAAAGCGCCCACGGTTGCCCGAGCCGTTGCAATTCGCGCAGCCTTTGCCCTTCATCACGTTCGCCGTCTTCAAGTCTTCTTGTTTGATGCCCAGCGAACGCATCTCCGCATCCGTCGGCACATAGGGAGCGATGCACTTCTTGCAAATTTTCCGCACCAAGCGCTGCGCCATCAGGCAGCGCGCGGACGAGGCCACCAAGAACGGCTTCACGCCAATGTCCACCAAACGCATGACCGCGCCCGGCGCGTCGTTTGTGTGCAGCGTAGAGAAAACCAAATGGCCGGTGAGCGCCGCGTTGATGGCGATGGAGCCGGTGGTGATGTCACGAATTTCCCCGATCATCACGATGTTCGGTGCCTGACGCAGAATCGCGCGCAACGCCGTGCCGAACGTGAAGCCCACCACGTCATTCACCTGCACCTGGTTGATGCCCGCCAAAACATATTCCACCGGGTCTTCCACCGTGATGATCTTACGGTCAGGCCGGTTGATGAAATTCAAACACGAATACAGCGTCGTCGTCTTGCCGGAACCCGTCGGGCCGGTGACCAGCAAAATTCCGTCCGGCATCGCAATCACGCGCTCGAAAGTTTTTTGGTCGTCCGTCAAAAATCCCAGTTCCGGCAGGCCGAGCTTCAGACCGTCCTTGTCCAAAATACGCATCACGATGCTTTCACCATGGTTCGTCGGCAGGCACGACACGCGCAAATCAATCAGCTTGTTCCCCACCTTCGTCTGGATACGTCCGTCCTGCGGGATGCGATGCTCCGAGATGACCATGCCCGCAGAAATTTTCAGCCGCGCAATCATCGCCGGCTGCAACTGTTTTGGCGGCGACTTCATCTCCTGCATCATGCCATCAATGCGGTAGCGCAGCCGAAATTTTTTCTCCAGCGGTTCCAGATGAATGTCCGACGCGCGCAGCTTGAACGCATCAATGATGATCTGGTTCACAAACCGGATGATAGGCGCATCCGCCTCCACTTCACCGCCATCTTCCAGCCCCACCTCGACGTGATCCTGCGTGAGTTCCTGAATGACGGACGTGAACTCCGCGTTGTCCTCCATCGAACGCTTCTTTTCGCCGCCGTAATACTTTGAAAGCGCTGCCTCGATGTCTGCCTCCGAAGCCACGCGCAATTCAATGTCCGCATTCAATAGATGATGCAGCGAGTCCAGCGTGTTCAGGTCGGAAGGATCGGCGATGGCCACCGCCACCTTGTTGTCCGTTTTGAAGATTGGAATGACGCGGTATTTTTTAGCGATGTCGCGCGGCACAATGGCGATGACGTCGTCCTCGATTTTCATGTTCGCGAGGTGCACCACCTCCGCGCCGAACTGCGCGGCCTTGGCCTGCGTCACATCGCCGGGCCGGATGGCCTTATTCGCTACGAGAAAATCCACCACGCCCACACCGGCGGCGTTGGCCTCCTCACGAGACTTGGTCACGACCTCTGTGCTGGTGAAGCCGAGGTCAACCAACAGGTCTAAAAGATAATCGTCTTTTTCTGCCACGAGATTTTTTTGCGCGTCCCCCTACTATTAAATTCGGAGAACGCGCTGGCGCAAAAGGTTTCACTTGCCGCGAAAAATGTCAATGCGCCGCTGAAAGATTCCCAGAATTAAGCCAGCATTAAGAATCGCCAATCGGTCCTTTCATCACTTGCCAAAGAATGAATGCGAGTATAAAAAAACGCCACCAGCTTCAAGCCAGTGACGTTTGAGTTTTAAGAAACAAATCCTATTCCACCGATTTTTTCTTTGAGAACGTATGCGTCGCGTGGCCGTAAAAGGCTTCCGCACATTCCATCAGCGTTTCCGAAAGCGTCGGGTGCGCGTGGATGGTCAACGCAATGTCTTCGACCGTCGCACCCATCTCCATCGCCAGCACGGCTTCGGCGATGAGTTCGCCCGCGCCTGCGCCGCAGATGCCCACGCCCAGCACGCGCTCGGTTTCGGGATCAATCAACATCTTCGTCACACCGTCCGTGCGGTCGAACGACAGCGCGCGACCGGATGCGCTCCACGGAAATTTGGAAACGGTGTAAGCCACGCCTTTTTCTTTCGCCTCGGCCTCGGTCAAACCGCACCAAGCCAATTCCGGGTCAGTGAAAACAACGGCGGGAATGATGCTCTCGAACACGCTGCCTTCGCCGTGAATGTTCTCAACGGCGATGCGCGCTTCCTTGTGCGCCTTGTGCGCGAGCAAAATTCCGCCCGCGATGTCGCCGATGGCGTAGATGCTCGGGTCTTCCGTCTGCATCTGCGTGTTGACCTTAACAAAACCGCGTTCGTCGAGCGCGGCCTTGGTGTTTTGCAAGCCGAGGTCGGCGCTGTTCGGCACGCGGCCAACGGAAACCAAAACGCGGTCGTAAAGTTCAGAAAGTTTTTCGCCGTTGAATTCCGATTCAACTTTGATCTGCTTGCCGACGGTCGCCATTTTTGTGACGCGCGCCTTGAGCCGGATTTCTTTGAAAGATTTTTTGGCGTTCGCCACGACGGGACGCGCGAGGTCGGCGTCCGCACCGGCGAGAATCGCATCCAACGCCTCAATCACCGTCACCTTGCTGCCGAGCGCGGAATAAACAAATCCCAATTCCATGCCGATGTAACCGCCGCCAATGACGAGCAGGCTTTCAGGAATGTCCGAGACTTCGAGCGCCTCGGTGGAGGTCATCACGCGCGGGTTGCCAAGGTCAAACGCCTTCGGCATCGCGGGCACGGAACCGACGGCGAGAATCGCCTTGTCGTATTCCACGAACTGCTGTCCCTCGGGCGTCTCGACGCGCAATTTGTTTGAGCCTTCAAAATAAGCGCGTCCGGTGATGACCGTCACGCCACGCATTTTTGCGAGCGTCGCCACGCCGCCAGCGAGCTTCTCGATGATGGAATTTTTCCATGTCCGAAGTTTTTCCACTTCAATCTTCGGCTCGGTAAACGTGATGCCGCGATGCGCCGACTCGCGGGAGTTGACAATCTGGTGCGTCGCGTAAAGCAACGCCTTCGACGGAATGCAACCCCGGTTCAAGCAAACACCACCGAGCTTTTTCTCGCGCTCGATGAGAATGACTTTCATGCCCAAGTCCGCCGCGTAAAACGCCGCCGCATAACCGCCAGGGCCAGCACCAACAACTACAATTTCAGTTTTGATTGGATCCATACGATTAAATTTTCACCAACGCTTCGTCAAAGTTTTCAAACGCCTTCACCAAATCCACGGTGAATCGAGCGGCGCTGCCGCCGTCAATCACGCGATGATCATAACTCAACGCAATCGGCGTCATCATGCGCGCCTCAATCTTGCCGTCGCGCACCACCGGCAGCATCCGGCCACGGCCGAGACCGAGGATGGCGACTTCCGGCAAATTAATAATCGGCGTGAAATGCGCGCCACCAATCGCACCTTGATTGGAGATGGTGAACGTGCCGCCTTTCATTTCGTCGGCGGAAATTTTCCGGTCGCGCGCTTTCGCCGCGAGCGCTTCCAATTCCTTCGCCAAGTCGAACAAAGATTTTTTGTCCACGTCGCGGATGACGGGAACCATCAATCCCTGTTCCGTGTCCACCGCGATGCCGAGATGGATGTATTCCTTGAGGATGATTTCGCTCGCGACTTCGTCGAGGCTGGAGTTGAAAATCGGATGCGCCTTCAACGTCGCGGCGACCGCTTTCAAAACGAACGGCGTGAGCGTGAGCTTGATGCCCTTCGCTTCGTAAGCTGCGCCGAATTTTTTCCGCAACTCGCCGAGCTTGGTGAAATCAATGTCGTCGAACTGCGTCACGCGGGCGACGCTGTTCCAGCTTTCGCTCATGCGGCGCGCGATGACCTTGCGCAATGGCGTGACCGGCTTCTTGAGAATCGGTCCCCACTGCGAGAAATCAACTGACACCGACGCGGGCTTGGCCGGAGCGGCGGCGGAAGCCGCTGCCGCCGGACGCGACGCCGCGCGAATCAAACGCTGGATGTAATTCTTTACATCCTCGCCCGTAATGCGTCCGCCGGATTCGCTGCCGTGAACGCGCTGCAAATCAATTCCGAACTCGCGCGCCGCCTTGCGCACAGACGGCGAGGCCACGGGATTTTCATTCACGATTTCATCCGCCGATTCCGCAACGGGTTCATCGTCTTCGACCACGGGTGCGGGCTTGGCCGCAACTTTCTTCGCCGCCGGTTTTGCCACCGGCGCAGTTGCCGCTGCGGGAGCCGAAGCGGAACCGCCACCTGCCACCGATAAGATTTTTGCCCCGACGGCAATGCGGTCGCCGACCTTCACAAAGATTTTTTCCACCACGCCATCGGCGGTGGAAGGAATAGAGGCCACGGCCTTTTCGTTTTCCAGCTCCATGATGGCCTGGCCTTTGGCGATGGTGTCGCCTTCTTTCGCGAAGATACCGACCACGACGCCGTTATCAGCGCCCTCGCCCAGTTTGGGAAGTTTTACGTCCATAAATTTTGAACCGGCAGGATGACTTAATTGGGATTGGCTTTCCAGAAAATAAATTTTGGTAAACGGTTGTCCACCCCGCCTACCGCCTCATCGTCGATAAATTTTGCCGCCGCCAACCTTGCAGCACACGCCAGTGTCGCATAGGTTTCCCGCGTGAAAAAACCCGGCGGCCCCATCATCCCGCGCAAGACGATTTATCGGCTCTCGATTTATTCGCGCTGCCTCACGCGGCTGCGCGAGAACGGCATCGGCACGGTTTCCAGCGAGGCGCTCGCCAAAGCCGCCGGGGTCAAGCCGACGCAACTCCGCAAAGACCTCGCTTACTTCGGCACGTTCGGCACGCGCGGGCTGGGCTACGATGTGGCGGAGTTGTCCGGGAAAATTTCCGACGAACTCGGCACGTCCAGCTTGCAACCGGTGATTCTCGTGGGCGTGGGGCATCTTGGTCTGGCGCTGATTTCCTATCGCGGTTTTGAAAAGGAGGGCTTTGAAATCATCGCCGCCTTCGACACCGAGCCGGGCCGCAAGCGCGAGAAAAAAATTTCCCAGCCGATTCTGGCGATGGCGCAGATGCCGGGTTTCATCGCGGAACACAGCGTGAAGATGGCCATTCTCTCCGTGCCCGTCGCCGTGGCGCAGGAAGTGGCGAACACGCTGATTGACTGCGGCGTGATGGGCATCCTGAACTTCGCGCCCATCGTCCTCGCCGTGCCGGAAGATGTGATGGTCAACAACGTCAACCTCGCCATCGAGCTGGAGAACTTGAGTTACTTCATCCAAGGGTGAAGGTAGGGATGGCGCGCTGCGCCGTTCCCCGCCCGCGCTTCGGTGCTTTTGGGCGGGCGGTTCATAAATTCCGCTGCCTAAAACAGGGACTGCGCCAGCGGGGAGGCCGCAGCGCAGCTTCCCTACCAGCTAAAAATTTTCCGAAGATTTATTTCCCCGGAGCCGCCGCACTCGCGCGTTTGAATTCCTCCATCGCCTGCGGCATGAGCGTTTGCAGTTGCGCGATGCGGGTTTCATCCGAGGGATGCGTGGAGGCATATTGCGGCGGCTTGCCGCCACCGGATGTTTTCGCCATGCGCTGCCAGAACGTCACTGCTTCGTGCGGATCGTAACCAGCCCGCGCCAGATACATCAGGCCGATGGCGTCCGCCTCGGATTCATCCTTGCGGTTGAACGGCAGCAGCACGCCGTATTTCGCGCCCGCACCGAGCGCGCCCATCACGGCCATGCGTTTACCATTGTCCATGTCGCTCATGGAAATGGAGGCCTGTGCGCCGTTCAAAAGGGTTTGAAACATTTCGCTCTGATACAAACGTTGCGCGCCGTGCCGGCTGGTGGCGTGCGCCATTTCGTGTCCCAGCACGGTGGCGAGTCCGGCATCGGATTGCGCGACGGGCAAGATGCCGGTGTAGACAACAATTTTTCCGCCGGGCAGACAGAACGCGTTCACTTGGTCGCTTTGCACCACGCTCACTTGCCAATCCAAGCTTTGCCCCGTCGCGCCCGTCGCCGTGACGAGCCGTTGCACCACGCGTTTGACCCGATCCACTTCTGTCCCTTGCGCGATGACGATTTCAGTGGACAACACTTCTTGATACGACTGCAAACCCAGCGAGGCTTCCTGTCCCGACGACATCCCGACGTGCGAGACGCGCCCGGTTTCCGGGTTCACGAATTTATCCGCCGTCAGGTATTTGAACACCATGACGACGATGGCAATCAGCACCGGGGCGATGGCAATATGACGGCGTTGCATAAAAAAATTCTTTGAACTTGCCCGGCGTGGGAACGCTCCTCAAATCACATCCGCAAACGTGCGTTCCATCTTGCGGAAATACCAGATGCCGGTGATGAGCAACAGCAACACCACGCAAACGGAGGTGATGATTTCCTGCGCGACCAGCGGCGTCGGTGCGCGTAGCAAGCTCCATTGAAAACCGTCAATCACGCCCACCATCGGGTTCAGTGCGTAGAACATGGAGAACGTTTCTCCCAGCTTGGCCTTGATGTGATCGGAGGTCCAAATCACCGGCGAAATATAAACGCCGAACTGCACGATGAAGGGAATGATGTAGCGGAAGTCGCGGTATTCCACGTTCAGCGCGCACAGCCAAAGTCCGATGCCGAACGCCGCGCCGAACGCCAGCAGCATGAACAGCGGCAGAAAAATCAGATGCCAGTCCGGCGCGAACCGGTAGAACACCATGAACAGCGCCATCAATCCGAGCGTGATGAGAAAATCCACAAAGCTCGTGATGACCGCGCCAGCGGGAACGACGAGGCGCGGGAAATAAACTTTGGAAATCAAATTGGCATTGCCCACGAGACTGTTGCTCGCCTCGGTCATCGCGGTGGCGAAGAATTGCCACGGCAACATCGCCGCCATCACCAGCAGGGCGTAGGGAACTTCGCCGGGCGCTTTTAAGCCCGCAATATTTTTACCGACCACGGTGAAGATGATGGTCATCAGCAATGGCCGCAACACCGCCCACGCCACGCCCACAGCGGTCTGTTTGTAGCGCACGAGGATGTCGCGCCACGCGAGAAAATAAAATAGCTCGCGATAACGCCAGAGGTCGCGCCAGTAATTTTTTTCGGCGCGACCGGGTTCGATGAGCAGTTCCGGCAATTCTTGCACGACGGGAAGATGGCGGGATTCGCGCGGGAAAACAAGGAGAGTCCGTGTTCTGTCTGAATCATCTCACGCCAAGACGCAAAGGCGCAGAGAA
>JBEEMY010000024.1:0-11414 GCA_041192415.1 Verrucomicrobiota bacterium
GAGCCGACGCTGCTGGGCAACATTCCCGAAATCAAACTTCCCGGCGCCACGCTCCAAGTGGTGTAGAAATCATTCGCGCTGCCGCCAAAACCAGTTTGTGCCGCGTAGGCAGTAATGATGTTGTTCACCGGCAGCGGCACAGCGTTGACGTTCAAAGGACGTGGCGTGCTGTAAGCCACACCAAAGACATTGGTGACCCGCAACTGGTAACTCGCCGCGTCACTCACTTGCAGATTGTTCAAGACCAACGTCGTGTTCGTCGCCCCGGCAATGTTGTTTGTGGTTCCACCGCTAATCTTCTGCCACTGGTAGCTCAACGACGATCCCGACCCTTGCGCCGTAAAGCTCACTGAACTGCCGACCACATCCACCGCCGTCACCGGCAGCGTGTCCGAAACAATCGCCGCGCTGACGGACACTCCGGACGCGGTGATTTCGCCGTAGCCAACCCAACCGTTCTCGGCGGCTGGTGAAGTGAAATCAAACTTTAACGCCGCCACATTCGTCGCGAGAAAACCGGTGGATGGAGTTAGGGTTGAGCGCGTCACACAGTGAACCGCCGAGGGGTTAGGCGGATCATAGCTAATCGAACCAAGCGAGATGAACGTCGCAGGCGCACTTACCTTTGAGTAATAGACGGTGAACGTCTGCTTATCCCGCCCGGCATCCCGCCAGCCGCCATACACGGTGATGTTCGTCAGGTTGTAGCCGCCGGCAGAAGTATTGGTCAGAGTATAAATGACCAACGACCCCGCCGTGCCGTCGCTGCCACAACTTACAAAGTTAGTGCTGGGACAAAGCGGACTGCCGCCAGTGTTCATGGTCAAACTATCGCCAGCCGTCAGCACGCTGACATTCCGCGTGCCCCATTGCGGCTCTAGGTTGAAATTGCCATTCGTCGTGCTGGGAAATCTGCCGAGCAAGATATTGTTCACCGGCAACGTCCACGATGGCGCGAGCGGAAATCCATAACCAAAACCAGTCTGGGCCGCATACTTGGTGACGATGTTGTTCACGGCCGCTGGAGCGCTATTGACCGTGAGTGAACTGGTGCTGCTGTAAAAAATTCCAGAGGAGTTGGTGGCGCGCACGAAGTAGGTCGCGGTATTCGTCAACTGGAGATTGGTCAACGTCAGCGTCAGATTGGTTGCACCGAAAATGTTGTTCGTCGCACCGCCACTGATTTTTTGCCATTGGTAGGCAAAGCCGCTGCCCACAAACGACGAGGCGATAAAAGTAATTTCCCCTCCCACAACCTCCGCCGCTGCGACGGGCTGGCTGATGGAGTTGAAAGTGTTTTGAATCCAGTCGCCGTATTGTTTCATCCCGCCGGCATCCGTCGGTGGCACGCAGCCGGTGCAGGAGGGCCAGTAGAATCCTCCAATCGCGCCCGCGCTTTTCCAGACTTTCATGTCGTTCACGAACGTCGTGTCGCGTTCGTTGTCCCAATACCCCGCGATCACTTTCAAGCCGCCGAAGTAAGTGTTCCACGTCGCGGGATTATTTCCCGCGCCGCCATCGTAGCATTGCAAATAGACCTGGTCGCAGTTCGTCCCGATATTATTTTTCAACGCCTGCCAATAACTCGCGGCAGTGTAAGGGCAAAGCGTCACCTTGAAACCAGCCGAGGTGCACATCAGGCCGAATTGGGAATCCGTCACCGAGTCGTAAGTGTTCTCGGTGTCGAAATCAATGGCATCAATCGGCAGGGCGTTCTTCAGCGCCTGCAAATTGCGATAGAGCGTCGTCGTCGAATTCGTGCCGTCGGTTTGGATGCGCGTGCGGATGTTTCCAAAACTCGGATCCGTCCAACCGCCGATGCACATCTCAATCCGCGTGACGCTGGACGGCGCGGCTTTGCACTGGCTCAACAGCGAAGCCCAATTGGTCGAGCCGGTATAGACACCATTGCTGCAGATGTTGCCGTCGTAATTAAAATTACCACTGGCATCCACACCCATGGTGAAAACGACAATGGTCGTCATGCCCGACGCTCGCACGCCATTGATCTGCGATGCCGTCAGCCCGGCCACCGTGCCCATGTTTCCGTTAAAAAAAATCATGGCGGGTGCGGCGGCGGCTGTGTTCAGCAGCATCAGATACCCTGCCACCCACGAAATTATTTTTTGAGGAACCATTAAGTTCATTCTGAAAATTTTGCGACCAAACTTTCGTTAGGGCAATGCCAGCACCTGATAAAACCGTTGCTGGCTGCCGGAAATATCATCCGAGGTCGTGCGCGGATTTCCCGTGCCAGCGAATGGACCGCCCAGTGAAATCCAATTCGCATCCGTCAGGTTGGTCTTGTATTGAATCTGATAATTCTGGCCGAGCAGCGTATTGAAGGTGAGTTGGAACTGGCCGTTGCCGCCCAGCACAACGCCGGTGAATTGCGGCAGGCTGGAAATGAAAATCGAGAAGTTTTTGGCATCGCTCATCGGTGGCGTGCCGTTGTCGGTCACGCGCACGGTGATGAGGTTCGTGCCGGGCGCGATGACGTTGGTGGCCGTCCATTGAAACGCGCCACTGGTCGCGTTGATGCTCGCGCCCACCGGGGCATTGCTCAAACTGAACGTGAGCGATTGGTAGGCGCTTTGCGCGTCGGTGGCCGTGGCGGTGAATTGCACCGTCTGGCCAAGGTGGACGAACTTGTCGCTGATCGCCGTCAACCCCGGCGCGGTGTTGGGGATGATGTTATTTGTCTGCGGCGTTGTCATGGGCATGGAGAAAATATTTTGGGAGCCGTCGGGAAAACGTCCTTGAGTGACGTCCGAAGTTTGTGCGCCAAACGTCAACGCATCCACCGTCGTTCCATCGGCGGCGAACAAACCGAGAGCATCACCCGCCTTGCTTAACTTGAAATTCACATGAAGCTCCGGGCGAATCAGGCTGTTGGAGGCGCTGGCGTTGTCAGCCCAAACGACGAAGAAACTTTTTGCCGGAATCAGGTAGTGCTGATTGTTGGGGATCAGGAATTTGGTTTTGTTCGTCAGCGTGCCGGTCAGGTAATAGCCACCCAGATCAACCGTGTTGGTTCCATAATTATAGAGTTCAAACCAGTCGTCGAATTTTCCGCCGGCGGGATTAGTTAGCGTATGGGTGTTGTCTGCCATCCATTCGTTGACGGAAACCGTGATGGGCGCGGCGATGTTGGTATTGAACGTATTCGGCGTGACGACAAACATTGTCTGGCGATAGAACGGCTGGCCATCGGCGTAATCGCCGTAGCTCCAGTTCGCGGACAGGTTGGTGTAGTTCAGATAATCTACAATCTGCGGCACGCTGCCATTGGTTCTGGAGAGTGCGACGCTGCCCGCGCCGGGCGCGAGGGTGAAGCTGGTATGCGGCGCGTTGGTGGTGGATTGGTTAGTGAGGCCATCGCACCAGACAACCAGAAAACCATTGGAGCGGATGCTGACGTTGGTGGCGAACGCCCATTGAGTAAGATTGGTATAATTATTCGCCAAATAGAGTCCGGCGAGGCTCAAGGAATTTGTGCCGGGATTGTAGAGTTCAATCCACGGAGCGTTAGTGCCAAAGTTATTCGTCGGGCCGGTGAAATTGACGGCTTGCAGTTCATTCACCCACAAAGATGGAAACGCGGGCAGCGTGGCCGCGACGGAGTTGCTGACGCTGGGAGTTTTCGCAACCGGAAGAATCGCCGCTGCGGGCGCGGGATTGGTGGTGATGGTGATTCCGCTGCCGGAGAAACGCACGGTCAGCGGGCCGCCGTTGGTGCTTTGCAGATACCAAAAACTTAACGTGTAAGTCGCGCCCACGGTCAGCGCGCTGGAAAAATTTTGCCAGATGGATGAGTTCTGTGTCGTGCCTCCGGCGGAGGCGATGAGGTGCAGGCTGCTATTGCCGGAATGTTTGAACGTGGTGTTGGTGGCGGAAGCGCTGTTGTTGCCATCGCTGCCGATGGTCCACGGCGTGAGGGAAGTTTCAAAGCCGCCGTTGGGAACGACATTCACGCCTGACTCCGCAACGGAACCGGCCACGACGCTGATGTCATCAAGGTAAATGTCGCCGGGAGTTTGCAGGTAAATGTAAAGCGGGGGTGAACCACTGGCGCGCGGCACACCCGTCGCGCTGGCGCGAACCCACTGCGAAGTTGGCGACGCGGTGGCGGGCACAGCAAACCAATCAGCCACGCGGCTGTTGTCTTGCACGGCGTCAATGAGCTGCAAGGACGCGCCATTGGTGATCACCGGCCACGGCGTGACCGGCTCGTAACGCACGCGATCCACAACTAGGTCGGCATTAGTTACTGCGGGGTCGGGGCGGAACAACGTCAGCGTCTCGCCATCAGGATCAAGGCTGCCGGTGTATTGGTCAAAGGCTGCCGGGCTGCCAAGATAAGCCGTGGTGTAAGTCGCGGCATCCTTGGCCAGCACCAGAAATTGTCCCGGAGAGAAAATGTTGTTGCTGGGAAAATCATAACCCAGTCCGTTCACGCGCCAGCCCGTGAGATCAAAGCTGAAGTTGGTGGAACTGTTGTAGAGTTCGACATACTCCGCATTGGTGACTGACGGACGATACATAATTTCATTGAAGACCACCGTCTTGCTGGCATCAGGAATTGCGCCGGTGAAAACCACCGTGCGCGTTGAATTGGTGACCAGGTTGCCGTGCAAATCGTAGCCCGAAATGTTCAGGAGATTCGTGCGGGTGGTCAACGCCACCTGCACCGACCAGTTAAAGATCGAACTCCAAGTGACGGGATAGCTGATGCCGTTAATCAACAGCGTCGTGATGGCCACCGGCGCCGTGCCGCTCAAGGTGATGAGATTGTTGTTGGTCACATTGGACGGGTTGCTGCCGCTCACGCTGAACGGCGTGTTGCCGCCCGCGCCGCTGATGACGCTCAACGCGTAGTTTCCGCGCGCGGTGATGTAGTTGAGTTCACCGGCGTAACTTTGACCGGCGGTCGCCGCATAACTGCCGGCCCAATAAGTCATGTAGGTGGTGTTGTAGGTGGTGGCGATGTCATCCTGGATGTGCGCGTAAAAGCGGCGCAAGTTGCCCGGCAGATTCACGATCTTGGAAAAATTTTGGTCGCCGACCAATGCTGACGTGGGCGATTGGATGAAGGAAAAATCCATGTCCCATGGCAGATACAAGACCCGGCCATCTTCCGGACGAACATACGTCATCAGGTTGTGATTGTTTCCAAACGTATACATATCGCCCACGCCGGATAGGCTGACGATGGCGTAAACACTCAGCCATTCATCCACGTCCATCGTCAGCTTTGTCTGCGCGTCCAACACCGTGCCATTCAGGTTGAACGCTTGGGCAAACTTTATGAACGTCGAATAGTCATCCGTGTTGCGATGGTTCTTGAGGATGAAATTGTAGCGATAGCTTTCCTTGTCGCTGCCGAGATCGGAGAAGTCCACGCCCTGCACGTTGTCGGGAGCCGGCAACTTGTAGCCGCCCGCGTCGGCGGTGAGCGGGTAATAGGTCAGCTCCAGTTCGTAGAGCGTGCCGCTGCTGCCGTTGGTGAATGACGTGGCGGCAAAATTATCTTCAAAGCGCGGACACAGAATCGCCATGCCATTTTCCGAACTCCGGGGCGCGATGATGCGGCAGAGATCGGAGTTCACCTCGGGAGCGCCTACGCGCAGCATCATGTGCTTGATTAAAATTTCGTCCTGACCCGGCAGGCCGAACGGAGTGGAACGATCCGCGAGCATGACGGGATGCACGCCACGGAAAAGTTCGTCGGGATGAAACTCCAGATGGAAACCGATGCGGGCCGATTCCACGCGTCCGCGCTCGCTGCTCTTCAACCGGACGACCATGTCGTAATAAACTTCCCGCTCGTCGTAGATCACGGTGCAAGGCAAGTTTTCGTTGCTCATCAAGTTGGTCGTTGCGTATTGCAGCGACACGTTCGCGGGCGACATCAGGATGCGCAGGGCGTGTGACTGGGTGAGATCGCCGAGGCCGTCGTTGACGCGGTAGAATGCGCCGGAGTTGGTTCCCTTGGCCGGATAAATCGAGACTGCTCCGAGTCCGTCAGTGGCGCGCACATAAAATTGAACCAAGCTGCTCGTCGGCTGTTTCGGAATCGTGCCGACATAAACTCCGTTGCTCAAAGTCATCAGCGCATTCGACCACGCGCCGCCGTTCACCGACCAGAATACGGCGCAGTTGCTCACGCCTTGAGAATCTTGCGCACGGACAAATACCGTCACTGCTTGGCTCGCCAATGGAACCACGGGCTGATGCTGGAACTGCGCGAACGTCGGCCCGATGTTCGTCGCGTAACACGAGTTGACCGCGCCGGGAGTGCCGTTCAACTGCGGATAGGTCAACGCCGTGGTGCGCGCCACGCGGTTGAAGTAGAGCCGCGTGTTCAACAGGTTATTGCCGGAAAGCCAACGGGCGCGATAGGAGATTTCATACAACGTGCCGTTCACCACCGACTGCCCCATCGTCTGCTCGATGTGATTGTTCATGTGTTCCTGCGGCCCGGTGGAGGTGATGTGCAACACATGGTTGCCCGCGTTGTTCGGATCGGTTTCTACCACGCTGCGCTGATGATTGCCCAGCACGCGCCAGGCGGTGAGACCGTTTTCAAAATTCCCGTTGGCGATTAACTGCACCGGATTGTTCGTGGGCGACTGAATGACGCTGAGGTCGTCCACCAAACATTCGCCGTCAGTCAACAGCCCCATTACAAAATCCTGCCACTGGCCGTCCGGTGCTGACGTCGTGCTCGGCTGCGCGACCATGCGGTAGGTATTCGTCTGCCACGCGGACTTGCTGGATTCTTTGCTCGCCGCCCAAGCTTCGGCTTTGGAGTTGTCGGCATTCGGATCGCGCAGTTCCAAACTCGAACCGCCGCCGCCCGCCGATTCCGGCCAGCGTCCGGCATCGTAGTAATGCACCTCGTTCGCCGGATTGCCGAGCGGATCGTTCAGCGTGATTGTGTCGTCGTTACCCAACTTGCCGCTGTAGTTGCCGACAATGTCCGCCGCCGGATAACTGGCGAGCAAAGTCGTCGCGCTCTTCGCCACCACCAGATAACCGCCCGCCGCAATCGTCTTGCCCGCGCTGAACGAGTAGCTGGCTCCGCCCGATAACGTCCAGCCTGTCAGATTCACCGGGCTGCCGCTGCGGTTGTAAATTTCCAGCCATTCTTCCGGGTTGCCCGTCGGCAGCGTGTTCGAGTTCACTGCCGGAAAATCCTTGTGGCTATACATGATCTCATTGATCACGAGTTCCGTGCGGAGGGCGAAACTGTTGCTTGCTCCCGCCGTTGGCAGATTCGGAACCAACCAGGCGCCCGTTCCATCCGGCGAACGCGCGCGCTGGCTTTTCTTCAACACCAGTCCGTCAAAAACCGCCGTGTGATTGGTCGCAAACAAAAAAAGTTTTTCGCCCGATGCCGGTGCAATGAAGCCCAGCGTGCTGTTTGACAACACGAGGAAAGTTCCGCCAGCCATCGTCACGTTCGGCGGGAACAGGTAGTCCGTGTTCGTCACGCCGTCGTGATGCAGGATGCAGTTGCCCAGCGAAATTACATTCGTGCCGTAGTTGAATAATTCCACCCAGAATGTTCCATTCGTCGTGCCGGAATGTTCGTTGAACGACACGGTCACTGGCGCGGGTGGTGAAACAAAGTTGACCGCGCCGGGAGTGCCGCCGATTTGCCAGCTCGCTGCCCAGTTCGCGGCCGAGGCGCTGCCCCAATCGCGGTCGCGTTTCGCCAACGAAGTCCCCGCTCCGTCCGGTGTCACTGACCAGTCGCCTTCCGTGCCGAAGGTGACGGCATCCATCAAACGACCTGAATTATTAAACAACTCTAGCGTGGCACCTTGATTGTTCAGCGGACTTACAAACGGGCCAAAGACATTTGAGGACAAGCCCGTCGCCGCCATCAGTTGCGCCGGATCGCGCGCGAGCACAACGTAACTCCGCCCTGCGACGCGCGTGTTTGCCGGAAAGGTGTAGGTCGTGTCGCCGCTGACGCGCCAGCCGGACACGTCGAGATCCACCGCCATCTGGTTGTAGAATTCCACAAATTCCAGCCCCGCCTCATTCGTCGCCGGGTGATACATGATTTCATTGAACACCAGCGTCGTGTCCGCGCTGCCCGCGCTGCTCGTGGGGAAATCCGTTTTCAGCGCGCCCGCGTTTCCCACTCCGCCCACGCCCGCCGAACCTTCCAAAATGATTTCCGCATAACCTGAATAACCATAGTCTAGGCTGCCGTTCTGCGGCGTGAAATCAAACTGGATGAACGCCACATTCGTCGCCAGCGGCAAGCCGGTCGAGGAACGGATCGCCAACCGATTGGCCGACACGCCGCTGACTGGCGGGTTGTAAGCCACACTCGTCAACGGCACAAAAGTCGTCGGCGTCGCCACCGTGGAATAAGAGACGTTGTAATACTGCGCGTCGCGGTTTTGATCCAGCCAGCCGCTGTAAACCACGATGTTTGTAATCGTTGCCCCGTTCAAATAATACGTCACCGATTGGCCGGCGATACTGCCGCAAGTGGCATACGACGCCCGGTCGCCCGCCGAACCAAACGTGCCATCCGTCAACGCCGCGACGCCGGTGACACCGGCTTCGTAACTGAAGTTTCCCGCGCCGACGTAGGCCGGTGATTGCCCCGCGATCAGGCTGTCCGTTTCAATCGCCCACGACGGCGTGAACGCCCCGCCGCTGTTCTGATTGGAAGTCGCGATGGTAATGGGCGGCACGTTCAGATTCGTCGCCACGATTCCCTGCACCGTGATGGCCGTGTAGCCAACCGAACCATTTTCCGAAGCGGGCGCGGTGAAATCAAATTTCAGCGCGGCCACGCTGCGGGCAATCGCCGCACCCGCGGCGTCATTGATGATCACCCGGTTCGCTGAACCGATGCCGCCGGGAACGCCGGAGGGATTGTAATTGACCACGCCCAGCAGGTTGAAATCAGCGGGACTGGCTACCGTGGAATAATAAACCGTGTAAGCTTGGGCATCGCGGCCATTGTCTTGCCAGCCGCCATAGACCGTGAGGTTGGTGAGGTCGTAGCCATAGGTGGCAGCAGGCAAGGTGTAAACGAGCAGCGAACCTGCCGTGCCGTCGTTGCCGCACACTTCAAGATTAGTTGCCTGCGGACTGCTGTAGGCATTGATGGTGATAGAAATACCCGGCTGGGTCAGGTTGTTGACATTGGCTCCGGTGTATTGACTGAAATTGCCGCTGGCAACCGTGGGCGCCAGTCCGGCAAGCAAACTGTTCGTCGCGGAAGTCCAACTGGGAGTGAACGGCACGGCGCCTGTCTGGTCGCTGCCGGTGACGGTGAGTTGTGCCCGGGCGGATTGAACCACCGAGAACAGCGCCAGGCACATCAGGCTCACGGCGATTTTAGATTTAGGTAGTCGCGTTTTTCCCATGATTAAATTTAGGCGTTGTTTGATTTCCTTGGCACAAAACCGCCGACTGTTTCCTCGAATGGACAAATGTCTTTTCGCGGGAAACGGAATGCCGGAACAATTCTGACAGGGCTCAACCGCCTATTGTAGATTAGACAGGCTCAATTGTCATGCCGTCGCAACTGGATACAATGGCAAATCCGATGGAGAATATGGCAACCCAAGCCGGGCGGCTGGAAAGCTTGAACGGGGCATAGCGCTGATTGAAAAACTTTGTGCGGAGCCAATCAACTTTTCGGCCTTGAGCTGCGCGCCTTGCCAGTTTCTCCACCAAACTTGTCATTCTGTGCCTTGTCAAACCTCGGGTAAAAAGGAAAAGATAGCGGACACACATTTTTTTAACACCGCAGACAAGTGTTGCGCGAAAACCGCGCGGCTTTTTTGAAAAGGAATTACCGAACCGATAAATGAAAATCACCGACATAAAACTTTACACGATCAAATCTGGCGACACGGGTGCGCGTGGCGCGGCGATGGGTGAATCGCAATACTGGGGCGGCGGCTGGCAGGCGCAGACGCTCATTTCCAACCCCATGTCGGTGCATCCAAAATACGCACGCATTCGTTCGCTCTGGATGGGTGGCGGGCAAGATCCTTACGTCATTGAAATTTTTACCGACGAGGGCGTGAGTGGTTTTTGTGCGAACTACGGCGGTGGAGAATTTGCCTGCGCCATCATCGAAAAACATTTCAAACGTTTTCTCATCGGCCAAGACCCGTTCAACATCGAGTTGATCTGGGATCAGATGAATCGTTCCACGATGCCTTACGGTCTCGGCGGCGTGACGAGCATGGCGATGGCGGGCGTGGACATCGCGCTCTACGATCTCGTGGCCAAGGCGCAGAAATTACCCGTCTATAAAATTCTCGGCGGCCAGACGAAGGAATCCATTCCCTGCTACGTCACGATTCATCCTGACTTCGTGGACTCGTGGCGCGATCGTGGATTTCTCGGCGTGAAAATCGCCGCGCCGTGGGGCGTCGAGAGCGGACGCCAAGGCATCAAGAACATGGAGCAACTCGTCGGCAAGCTCCGCAAAAATCTCGGCGACGACATGGAGATCATGATTGATTGCTATCTCTCGTGGGACATCGAGTTCACCACGCGCGTCGCCGAACGCGTCCGCGACTTTGACGTGAAATGGTTTGAAGACCCGTTGCAAAACGGTTGGGCTACCGAGAGCAACCGCATTTTGCGTGACCGCATTTCGCCGATTCTGCTCGCGACGGGAAATCTGGAATATCATCCCAAAGCTTTCCACGACATCATTCATAATCACGCGACGGACATCATCCAGCCGGAGTTGCAATGGATGGGCGGCATCACCCCGGCGCGCTGGGTTGCGGCGATGGCGAAGCCTTACGATATGCCCGTCATTCCGCACGGCGCGAGTGTTTACAATTATCACTTCGTCATGGCCAACATGAATTCGCCTTACGCGGAATATCTCTCCGTCGGCAAGGGCGATGCGATTCAGCCAATCTTCGCAGTGCTGGAAGGCGAGCCGTTGCCGATCAATGGCAAGGTGACGCTTGATCCGAACAAGCCTGGCTTCGGCGTGGAGCTGAAACGCGAGCTGCTTGCGCCTTACAATCACTGAACATGAAATCGCTGACGATAGTTGGAGTTTGGTCGGTTGCCTTGTTGGGCTTTGTCGCGACCGCGCAGGCGCGCTTGGAAATTATCAATGGCGACTTCAGCGACCTCACCGGATTGACGAAGCAAAACGACGGTTGGTTTTCCGGCTTGCCGAAAGGCTGGACGGGTTCGGGCGACGACTACGCCGTGAACGACAAATCAGGTGCGACACCACCGGCCTGCAATCCATCTCGCTTGGGTCGCTTGAACCAGTCGGTCGGCACGTTGGAAAAAACTGCTGACGTGGTTTTGACGTTTGATGTCTCCGACGTTTTTAATGGCGAGACGGTTTTGAAAGCGTCCATTCTCGACGGCGAAAATCATTCGCTTGCGAC
>JBEEMY010000025.1:0-11293 GCA_041192415.1 Verrucomicrobiota bacterium
CAAACGCGCGCAGGCGTTGGCGGAACACGCGGCGAAGTTGAAGAACACGATCAAGCAACTCGCGGATCGTGATTACCCGGCGCAGTTCAAGAACTCGCTGGATTACGTCGTGCTGTTTGTGCCGGCGGAATCGTTGTTCAGCGCGGCGCTGGAAGGCGACCGCGATTTGATCGTGGAAGCCGCGAAGAAAAAAATTCTCCTCGCCACGCCCGCGTCGCTCATCGCGCTGCTGCGGTCGGTAAGCGTGAGCTGGCAGCAACACGCGCAGACGGAGAACGCGCAAAAAATCGCGGAGGCGGCGACGGACTTGTTCGTGCGCGTGGTGACGTTCACCGAGCATCTGGAAAAAATCCGGGGCGGGCTGGACACAGCAAACCGCGCATTCAATCAAGCGGTGGGGAGTTACGAGGCGCGCATCAAACCGGCGGGAGAAAAACTTCAGAAACTCGGCGGCGGCACGGGCGGAAAAGATTTGGCCGAGCTGCCGCCGGTGGATGCCACGTTGCGCTTGCCGCCGGGTTGAAATTTATTTCTGCGCTAGCGTGGAGGGTTTGATGGCTTCGCGGTCGGCGGCAGGAAGTGTTTCTAGAAAATTTCCAGCAGTGGTCTTGTCCGTCAAATCCCAATAGGAGTAAGCACCACGCAACGCAGCGATGCGCGCGGGATTTTCCGTCGGCAATTCCGCCGTCCACCGCACCGCCGCCGCCGGATCCATGCGCGCCCAGCCCGAAGCAAGGCTGATGACGGCGGCATTCTGGGCCGAGGCGTTGGACAAACTCTCGGCCCAGTTCACGGCGGCGGCGGGATCTTTCTCCGCCCAGTTTTCCGCGAAGTGGCTGACAGCAGAGTCCTGCGCGGAACCGGCGGACATTTCAGAAACATATTTTCCAGCGGCGACGGCGTCTTGTTTCAACCACACATCGAGCGTGTTGTTCAAGACGACGGGCTGCGTGTCGGCGGGCAAGGTTTGCAACCACGTCATCGCCGCGTTCGGGTCTTGCGCGGCGAGCGCGCGGGCGACGGACAGCGCGGAATTTTTTTGCAACTCTCCGGCAGGCAGTTGGCCGACGGCTTCGGCGGCGGCCTGTGGGTTTTCAGCGGCAAGCTGCTGCAAACTGGTTTGCAGCACACGGTCGAGCGCACCGCCTTCAAGGTTTTGCGAGGCGAGTTCGATGGTTTTCTGCGGGTCGCCAGCGGCGAGCGTGGTGAGCGCGCTTTCCAACGCGGCGGAACGTTCGCCCGCGTCCTCCAGATTTTTCGCCCAAGCCAGCGCGGCGGAAACGTCTTTGAGCGTCCAGTTGTCCATCACGGCGCGTAGTGAATTTTCCCGCGCCTCGCCAGCGGGAGCCGATTGCAGCCAGCCGACGGCGGACGGTAAATTATTTTTAGCAAGCTGGTCGAAGAGCGCGTGGTAAATAAATTTTTGCTCGTGCGTGGTGGCCATCGCCTCCGCGAGGATGAGGGCGCGCTGCGGATCGTTTTTGCAGATGACTGGCAGCACGATGAAAATTCCCTGCGTGTATTCCCGCCCGCGCGGAATCAGCCGCAACCAGTCGAGCGCGGCCTCGGGGTCATGCGCGAACCAAGCGGTGAAACTTTGGCTGAAAGCGAGCGAACGTTCGGCGGGGTTGGCTTCGCGGAACGCTGCGAGCACCGCCGCGCGATACTCATCAACGGTCGGCGGTAAATGGGGCGCAATCGTTTGCGCGGATGAATTGGTCGCGGCTTCGGTGAACGAACTTTCCACAGCGACGTTTTGCAGCAGCCGCCCGCGAAATGCGACGAGCGCAATCATTCCCATGACGGCCACGAGCGTGGCCGCCATGAGAAGTTTGCGGAAGGCGGGCGACATTTTGATTGGCGCGGTTGGTTTTAGTTGTTGCGCGGGTTCACGGTGCCGGCGGTGAAGTCGGCGGCGTTGTCGTTCGTGTCCGTTGCGCCGCTGCCCGCGCGCAAATCGGAAGCCGTGGCCGACGGCGCGGGAGCGGCACCTGTGCCTTCAAAGGCATTGGCGGAACCGTAACCGACAAAGTCCACGACGCTCGCGGTGCCGACGGGATTGCTCACGGTCAGCAACGTGGTGGTCTTGGTGAGCGCGACCTTGCCCGCGGTGGCGGACATGGAAATTGTTCCCGTCGCCTGCGGCGTCGGCAGCGAGGTCGTGCCGCCCGTGCCGGCTGCTTCCTGAATGAGATAGTGCGCGCCGGGCGCAATCGTGCCGTTCAAGATTGTTTCCGACCACGAACTGCCGGCGGAGCTGGCGTATTGCACGGCGTAAGTGCTCAAGTTCACCGTCGCGGTGCCGGCGTTGTAAATTTCGATGAAGTCATTGATGTAAGTTGCGCCGCTATTGCCGCCGCCGCCATAGACTTGGCTGATGGTGAGGTTGGTTGTGCCGCCGCCACCACCACCGCCACCGCCGTTGGTCACGGTGAAGCTGCTGGCACTGGTCGCCAAACCGCCGGGTGCGATGACCGAGATTGCGCCGGAGGTCGTGCCTGCGGGAACTGTGGCGGTAATCTGCGTGCCGGAATTCACAGTGAAGGTCGTGGCGTAGCTGGCATTAAATTTCACGATGGAAGCCGCAGTGAAATTACTGCCCGTGATGGTGACGCTCGCGTTCGTCGCCGCGCTAGTCGGCGTGAAGCTCGTGATGCCCGGTGACAATGCGCCGTCCACTTTCGCGCGGAGGACTTCGGCGATGTTCGACGCCACATCGGTGAAGAACGTGAAGCCGGTGTTCGTCTCGATGACTTTTGTGGAAGTCAGAAAGTTCGTCCACGGTGTCGTGCGGATGCCAGCGATGTTCGGGACGTTGATGGCGATGACGCGGCTCGCGGCCGTCAGGCGGCTCAACAAAGTGCCGCTTCCCGTCGGGACGATGACCGCAACTTTCCAAGTGTAGTCGGGAATATAGACCGGCCCGGTGGTGTTGATCTTGGAACCGCTGAACGTGCTTGGCCCGCACAGGATAATAAGCTCATTGCCGGCACTGGCGAACGTGCGGCAATCACCTTCAAAATTCGCCCAGATGCCTTGGTTATTGTCCGGCGCCTGCGGCATGATGTTCGACATGAAGAACACGAGCTTGTTGTTGTTCGTCGTGTCTGTGCGGTCAGCGGACGGGGTCAGGTGACCGCGATCAAAGCCCGAGCCGGTATAGTCCGCCGTCTTCACCCAATAAAAAGTCGCAAGCAGATTGGTGTCCGTGTAGAAAGTGCTGTTCCGCCCACTGCCACCAACATCAGCGGTGGTTAAATCCCAGCTCGCCCAAACCGGCTCGTTGTAGTGGGCATTGTAGCCGAACGACTGCACCGTGCGCTGGACGAGAAAATTGTTGGTGACAGTGGCGTTGGTGCTCGCGCTACTGGGATTGCCCAACTGCATCTGCAACGCAGTGCTGATGGTCGCGTGAGCCTGGGGGGCTAAAGAAAAAATCGCCGTGAAGACGGCGATTAGCAGGGCTAGTTTGGTTTTCAACGGCGCGGAGGGTGTCGGTTTCATGGCAAGATTAGGCTACAATGGTTTTGGGTGGTGTGGTTTTCCATGGCTACTTTTGACTCCTTGAACGAACGGCTGCGTTTGTAGAATTTTTTCACCCAACCTTGCAAGACAATTCTGAAATTTTTTGAAAAAGCCTTTTGGGCAAAGAAATTCAGCGCAGAAAACGTGCGCGCTGAACAGGACAAGGCCAGTCGTTAACTCGGTTGCTACCAGACTTTTCAAGACCGAGCAGGGCGTTCACATGAACCCGTTCAGCACACCCTTCAAAAAATTCGGGGACGGCTCCGGCTTGATGACGGGTGCAACCATCGGCGGCGGGGGCGGCACGGGCAACATCTCTGCCGCTTCCACCACCATCATCGGCAGGGCGGTGGCGGGTTTTACGCTGCGCGGCGCGTGCTTGCTCTTCGAGAAATCCAAACGCTGACGCATGGCGGGCTTGTTGACGCTGTAACTCATCGCCACTTCTTCGGTGATGATGTTTTGCTCGACGGCTTGGAGCAAAGATTGTTCAAAGCTATGCCAGCCGCCGGTGCTGCCCGCCTCAATGATTTCGTGCAGGCGGCGGTTTTCACTTTCACCCAGCTCAATCGCTTCCCGCGTGCGCAGGCTGCTGCCCATGAGCTCGGTGACGAGGTGACGACCGCCGGATTTTTTCGGCACGAGCCGCTGGCCGACGATGTAGCGTAAGGAACCCGCGAGTCGTTCGCGCACGAGTTGCTCCTCGTCCTTGCTGAAAAATCCCAGGATGCGGTGAATGGTCTGATCCGCACTGTTCGTGTGCATGGTGGTGACCACCAGATGGCCAGTCTCGCCAGCGGTGAGCGCGATTTCCATCGTCTCGCGGTCGCGGATTTCGCCAACCAAAATAACTTTCGGCGCCTGGCGCAAGGCGGAGCGTAGGCCGTCGGGGAAATTAAAAAAATCGCGGCCGAGTTCGCGCTGGCTGAAGGTGGACTTCAACTGCGGATGCAAAAATTCAATCGGGTCTTCCAGCGTGACGACGTGGACTTTGCTCGTCAGATTAATTTCATTCAGCAACGCCGCGAGCGTCGTGGTCTTGCCGTTGCCCGTGCCGCCGGTGACAAAGACGAGGCCGGTTTTTTCCTGAATGAGATTTTTGAAAACCGGCGCGAGGCCGAGTGAATCCAGCGTCGGCACTTTGGATGACAGGCGGCGCATGACCATCGCGTGCTGGCCGTTCTGCTTGTAGATGTTCACGCGGAAGCGGCAGGTGTCCGCGAGCGCGTAGCTGCAATCGCACGCGCCCTTTTCGGTCAAGTCCTGCTGCAAGCGCGCGTGGCCGTTGATGATGACGCGGGAAAAAATTTCAATGCGGCTGCCGGTCAGCAGCGGTTCGCCGACGGCGGGCGATTCCAGTTCGCCGTGGATTTCCACCTGCGGCAGTTTGCCCGGCACGAACAAAATGTCCGAGGCGGCGGCGTGCGTTTCCAGCATCGCCGTTAGCAGGCGATTGAATTCATGGTTCACGTTCGTTTCCATAAAATTAAAAATTTTTTCTCAATTGGTGGCAATGGTCGCGCTGCGACCATTGCCGTCGCCGAGCGAAGCGTCAGGCGACGGAATCTTTCACGCGCCCAGACTTGCCACACCTCAAAGTGCCCGCTGCGCGGGCAAGTTAAGTCGCAGCGCGACTTAACCCACCATCTCCGTCATTCAAACTTTCTTCCGAAATAATTCCTGCGGGTGCGCCATGTTCAGCACGGACAGGTCAAAGCCCGTTTCCGGCGAACGCGTTTGCGCCTCGACCAGCTGGCGCGCGATTTGGCTCGCGCAGTTGCTGCTGTAATATTTCACCAAGCCCGCGCCGGTCGCTGATTTGAACAGCACGATGAGCAGGCAATGCTCGTCAATTTCCGTCACGAACAAACTGAAACGCTCGCCCTGCTGGAACGTGCTGTTGAAATTTTTTTCACCCACCAGCCCCGCAATCGTTTGGCTCGCCATGAACGCACCGGAAGCCAGCGCGCCGAGCGTGGTGAAATCCACGTCGCCCGCCTCGCCTTGGTGCGTGATGAGAAAGCCGCCCTTGTCAATCACCAGCGCCGCCGTGGCGCTCGACTGGCCGATGAAGTCGCGGAGCGCGGCGTCCAGCACACGCATATCGTCTTCGATAAGTTGGGGGAGCGTGGCCATGTCAGGCGTATTGTGGAACTGCTTGGTTGATGTATTTCTGGAGCAACATCCGCGTGATCATGTTCAAACTCTCGAACACGCCCTCGCATTTGTGCGCCGTCGCGCCGAAGGACGGCACTTGCACGTCGCGGTTGTTGAGGAGGTAATCCATGTATTCCGTCGGCGCGGCGTTCGGCAGATCGCGCTTGTTGTATTGGAGAACGTAGGGAATTTCCGCGAGATTCAATTTCTGCGACGCGAGATTGTCCGTGAGATTTTGAAAGCTCTCGATGTTCTCCGGCATTTTTTCGTATTGCGAATCGGCGACAAACACAATGCCGTCCACGCCGCGCAAAACGAGTTGGCGCGTGGTGTTGTAAATCACCTGGCCGGGAACGGTGTAGAGCTGGAACTTCGTTTTGAAGCCGCGAATCGTCATCGCTTCAATCGGCAGGAAGTCGAAAAACAACGTGCGGTCGGAACTTGTCGCCAGCGAGACGAGCTTGCCCTTGTTGCCGTTGTTGGTCTGAACGTGGTCGTGGACTTGCACCAAGTTCGTGGTCTTGCCGCCCATGGCCGGGCCGTAATAGACGATCTTGACCTGCAATTCCTTCGTTGCTTGATTGATGATAGCCATAAATTAAATGTTTTGTTTGCGATCGAGTTCGGCGGCGAGCGCCGCGAGTTGAGCTTTCGGCAACGCTTCACCAGCGCGGCCAAAGGCGGCGAAATAAACCGAGTTCACGCGGAAAATTTTCCACGGCACGTTGCCCACGGTGAAACTGACATTGTTCAGCGCGCCCATCCGCAACTCGCGCGTCGTCTGGTTCACGCGCTCAAAAATTTGCGGGAGAAACGCAGCGACCGCATCAGCGTTCAAGGTGGTTGGCACCTGACTCGCCACGCGCAAACCGTCCACCAGCGTCACCACCGCACCGGCCACGCCGGGCAACACGAGCGCGCGCGCCACGATGTCTTGCGGATGCGAATGACGGTTCAGAAAATCCGTCTGCGGCGCGGCCTTGCGAATCGAAGCGGTGTCCACCTCACCTGCGCCCGCCGTGAAGAAATTGGTGTCCGTCGGTTTTTGCGCGGCTGGCGCGGCGGCGGGTTGCGCCTCCGGCTCGGCATTGCCCGTGGGAAATCCGAAAAATAAATTGGGGATTTCCTCGGCCACGACAAGTTTCTTTTGGCCGAAAGATTTTTTCTGCGCGGCGAAGAATGCGGGCGCCAGCGTCTTCAATGAAAGTTCCACTTCCACCGCATCATGCGGCGACGCGGGCGAACTCGGCTTAGCCAAAGTGCGCAGCGCCTGCCAGCTCATCGTCACGCGTCCGCGTTTCAAACCGCCTTCGACCAGATTCAGCGGCAACGCCACGCTGGCGCTGGCAAAGTTGGAGCGCACGAGTTCGGCCTTCAATTCATCCGGCCAATTGTCGGCGAGTTCATCGAGCGACATCAAAAGCGTCGGCTGCGCAGGCTCCGGGCGCGGTGAGGAGGAATTCACCGGGGCTGACGGAGCGGGCGCAGTCGTAAATTTGAACGGCGGCAAGTTGGCGTGGCCGTTGCCGTTGGAATGTCCATTCCCATTTGTATGTCCGTTGCCATTGCTGACCGACGGCGGCGGATTAAACGGAATCGGCGCGGACAGCGGCGCGGTCTGACGCGGCGTGAACGTAAAAACTTTGGTATTGCCTGACGGCGCGGGTGTGACGGCGCGTGACGGCGTGAACGGCAACGGCTGGTTGGCCGGCGCAACCGCGCTCACGGTCGGCGTGGCAGCGGAAGGTTTCAGCGGCTGCGTGGTGAAGGTGATGCCGCGACCACGGCCATCGAACGGGCCAGCGATGTCTTCCGCCACATCTATTTTTTGCGACGGCTTGCGGGCAAGCAGCGCGGGGTTCAGGCGGGTAAGAATTTCCGGCAGCGGCAAACTGACTTGGCGCGCGTCGAAGGCGCCGCCGGTGTTGGCGAATAATCCCGGCGCGAGCTGGCGGAGTTCGCCGAAAGAAATTTTCACGGAGCCAAACGCGAGTTGTTGCAAAACAATTTCCACCGCGAGCGTGACCATTTGGCCGGCGGCGGGCGCGGACATGAGCTTCGCTTTCAAATCCATCGGCAGGTGCGCGATGACGGCAGCGAGCGGAATCTGAATTTCCGTGGCGTTGAGCGGTGCGCGTTCGACGACCGACGCGGCAAAATTATTTTGCGGAGCCGGAACCGGCGCGGCGGGCTCGCTGGCAGGCGCGGGCGGCGGCGTGGCGGAGTTGACGTGACGAGCCGGAGCGCGGTCATCTATGTGCCGCAACAGGCCGCGCAGAAAGCCGGCAAATTTGAATTTCATCGTGGTAGCCATAATTTTTTTGGCGCTGCCCTGATGGCAACGGCACGATTTTAGCAATAACCGCGCCAGCCCGCAGAACACGCCTTGGGGCGGTGAAAGTTGTCCCGCAGTTGGACGAGCGGACAAAAATCTGTCCCATTTGCGGTGGAAAAAGCGGCGGGCAGACGGGAACGTGGAATGCTCCTGAAAAACAGTTAAATGTTTTATCGCTTGAGTTTGCCAGCGGACGCGGTTAGCGGTAAGCCGGATTCGGAACGAACAGTGAACCAAAAAATTTAATGGAACAGCGGAACAAAATTTTAATTCTCGACGATGACACGGACTGGCTTTCGCTTTGCCGCGACCTGCTGGGTTCATTGCCGAGCCAGCCGGAAATCTTCACCGCCAACGCCGCGCGCCGCGCGCTGGCCATCATCGAGTCGGAAAAAATTCGTCTGCTCATCTGCGATTTGAAGATGCCGCGCATTGACGGCCTGCAGATGATCGCCATCGTGCGCCGCCGGTTTCCGCAGTTGCGCACGATTGTCTTGAGCGCCTTGGAGGACGAGGAATTTCGCGCGCGCGCCTACGCGCTGGGCGTGGATTTGTTCTGGCTCAAGACGGAGATGCAGCGCAACTCGAAACTTTTCAACGAATGTCTCGAATCGTTGCTCGGCCAGAATGGCAGCGAGGGCGACACCGGTTTTCGCGGCATCCAGAGCAAGAGCCTCATGGACATCATCCAGATGGAATGTCTCTCGCGCAGTTCCACCGTGCTGCGCATCACGCGCGGCCCGCTCGTGGCCAAGCTGTGGATTCAGGATGGCGAATTGATTGATGCCGAGACGGACGGCGCGCGCGGCGAAGCGGCGTTCCAAAGATTGCTCGCGTGGAAATCCGGCTCGTTTGAAAATCTGCCCGCCGAGCCGAAGCGCGAACGCACCATTCTCAAACCCGTCAACGCCCTGCTCCTCGAATCCGCGCAGGCGATGGACGAAGGCACGCAGGTCGCGGAACCGGATTCCATCGAGAGTAACAGCCATCGCAAGATGATTTGGAAACTCTCGCAGCTCACGCGCGAGGGCGCAGATTTTATTCTCGCCGTGCCGCCGGAAGGTCAGGGCGAACCGGAATCCATCGGCGCGCAAAGCATTGCCGCCACTGCGCACTGGACGCGCCGCGCCGAGGCAATCGCCCATCGCCTTGGCGAAAAATTGGAAGCCGGCCCGCTCTCGCACGTCAGCGGACAAAATTTAGAACGCCAGGTGTTGCTCTTGTCGCGCGGCGACAAAGCATTCTTGATTGGTTGGCCGGGTGACGCCACCGGCAACCTGACTGATAAAAGCCGTAAACTCGTTGCCTCATGGGATTCCTAAAAAAATTATTCGGCGGTCACGCCGCCGTTCAGCAGTTGCCCTCCGGCACCATCACGGTGGATCGCGATGGCCGCATCGTGGCCTCCACCGTCTCGACGGGTTACCCGAAAAAACTGCTCACGACCATCGGGCATGACGTGCTTGAACTCCTGCGCGAAGCCCGCGCCGCGCAGATGCCGCTCGCGGAAATCAGCCTGCATTTTGGCAGCCTCCGCATCACCGCCCGCGAACTGCGCGGCGGCGCCATCATTTTCCTCCTGCCGCAAACTGCGTTGCTGCCCACGCCGCAATCGCCCAACTCCTCACGCCCATGACACCGAAAGAAATCAACCAGCTCGTCACCCAGATCGAGACCCACATCGAGTGCTGGAAACAATTCAACCAGTTCATCGCCTCGGCGCGCGCGAAAAAATTTGGCGCGGCGGACGACAACCATTTCCTCGAGATCAAGAGCATCATCGTGCAGGAACTGGAATTGATTTATGCGCGCATCGAAGTCCAGTCGCCCACGCGCGAGGAAATCCATCATCTCATCACCAACGCGCCTTCGCTGCGGTTTTTGAGCGAGATGAGCGAAGGTGGTCTGCGTGGATTGGAAACCCAGTGGCACAAGATTTACATTGGCTGGCATTCCATTCTCGGCCAGCTCAAGGTCAAGCAGCGCGCCGCCGAGGACAAAACGTTCTGGGGCGGGAAGAAATAATTTCAAACCGCGAACCACGCAAAATACACGAACGGAATTTGGCTGATTTGGTTTCGCGTATTTCGCGTGGTTCGCGATTTAAAAAAATTCCTGCTTGTCCGCCTTGTGCTTTCACGGTCAAATGATTCATGCCTGACTGGTTAATCAATCTCATCCTCGGTGTCGTCGAGGGTATTACGGAATTCATTCCCGTTTCCTCCACCGGCCATCTGCTCGTCACCGAACGGCTGCTGCACGTTGAGAAATCCGACCTCTTCAACATCGTCATCCAATGCGGCGCCGTCCTCGCCGTGCTCCCGCTGTTTCCGCAACGCCTCTTCAAATTTGTTTTTGAATGGCGGCAAAAAGAAACACTCGACTACCTGCTGAAAATTTTCGTCGCGTTCTTCATCACCGCCGCCGTCGGCTTTGTGCTGGATAAAAAAGGCTTCAAACTTTCGGAAAGCCCCACGCCCATCGCCATCGCCCTGCTCGTCGGCGGCATTGCGTTTCTCGCCGTGGAATTTTTTCTACGCGGGAAAAAGCTCGGCACGGAAATCACCTGGACCATCGCCATCGCGGTTGCGGTCGGCCAGCTCATCGCAGGAACTTGCCCCGGCACGTCACGTTCCGGCGCAACGATTATATTCTGCCTGCTACTCGGTTTGAGCCGTCCGGCGGCGACGGAATTTTCTTTCCTCGTCGGCATCCCAACGATGCTCGCGGCGGGCGGTTGGAAAATTTTCAAGCAGTTGCATCATCCAGTGATCGGCGCGCCGAAGGAAGACTGGGGAATGTTGCTGCTCACGACGCTGGTGGCCGCCGTGGTTTCGTTCATCGCCGTGAAATGGCTGCTGCGCTACGTCCAGACGCACACCTTCAACGCCTTCGGCTGGTATCGCATCGCGCTGGCGATTGGCATTTTGATCTGCCTGAAGTAAAACGTCGCGGCAACGGGCGGGCATAATTTTTTCTCCGCCGTTGCGCCGGGTGGTGGCCGCCCGCCCGCGTTTTTGTTTTGAGCCGCCCCGCTTCGTCACCTACTTTTAGGACGATGCTGCGCACGATTTACTTCGACTACAACGCCACGACTCCGCTCGACGAATCGGTGCGCGCCGCCATGCTGCCGTTTCTGGCGGAGAATTGGGGCAATCCTTCCTCGGTGCATCACGTCGGACGCAAAGCGCGCGCGCTGCTCGATGATGCGCGCGACCGCGCCGCGAAATTTCTCGGTGCGAAACCCAGCGAAATTATTTTCACCAGCGGCGGCAC
>JBEEMY010000026.1:0-11256 GCA_041192415.1 Verrucomicrobiota bacterium
GCCGCCGCCGAGCTTCACGGTGAACCTGCCCGGAACCATGGAGCAAGTCCGGCCATCCTTGGTGCTGGCCAAATCTTAACTGGTGGATGACGCCGCCGCCGTTCCGCCCGGCGTGCTGGTTCCATTCGTCGTGCTGCTGCCAAAGGTGTCGGTGAAAATCACGGTTTGCGCTGGCAGCAAAATTGGCGCGGCCAAAGTTGCAGCCAAGAGGAGCATGGGTATTTTTTTCATAATTATTTTACAGCAATGATTGAGAGGCACGCAGGTGGCGCGACTTTGGTGTTGGGTTCGGCTCAAAAGCTAACGGAGAATCCAATTTCGTCACCGCCGAATAGCTGCAAATGAATTTGAAAAAAGTGCCGTGCGCCGCCCGTTGCCTCACCGCCCGGAAATTTCCAGCGTGGAATTCGTGCTGGAAATTTTATCCACGCCGTCGGGCGTCGTGATGGTGCAGTTCTCTAGCCGCACGTTTTGTGCGTTGAAAATTCCAAACGGTTTGTCCGCCTTGATGCGCACGTTTTGCAACAGCACGTTCGTCATGTTCATTTCCGGCAAACCCCAAATCAGCCCCGCTCGCCGACCTTTTTGCACTGTCGCGGTGAGGTTGCTGAAAACAAAATTCGCGTAAACTGGCGTGCGCTCTGTCACCGGCGCGGCGGGATAGCTCGCGGCGATTTCCGGCGTGAGCTTCGTCAAATCCCGAAATTGTTTTTCCTTCGCTAGGTAGCTCGCGTAAATCAAAATCGGAAAACCTACATTCGTCATGCTCAAGTTCAGATACTTCATGTCATGCACCAACCCGCCACGATCACGATCCGTTTTGATACGAATGCCCGCCTCGGTGTCGTGAAACGTGCAGTTGATTACCGTGATGTTCGACACGCCGCCCGACGTGTAACTGCCGATGCTCACGCCGTGGCCGTAGCCGTAGCTACAATTCGTGATGAGCACATCGCTCGTATTGCCGCCGCAGGTGAAATTGTCGTCGCCCACGCTCACGTCGCAGTCCGTGATTAAAATATTTTTCCCCTTCACATCGCACGCGTCTGTGTTGTGGCTGGGCAAAACCGGATCATCCGAAGCCGGCGCGCGAATGGTCACGCCACGCACGGTCACGTCCGAACATTTTCCACCGAGCGCAATGTGAAACATCGGCGAGTTGGATAACGTAATTCCCGAAATCAACAACCGCTCGCAATTGGAAGGCGAAATCATTTTCGGACGCTTCGCATCCTTGGAAGTCTTGGCGAACGGCCACCACGCCGCGCCCTGCCCGTCAATCGCCCCGCTGCCGGTGATCGCGACATCGTGCAACTTGTCGCCGCTGATAAAACTTGCCGGATTGACCAAGCCGCCCGGATATTTTTCCAACGGCAACATCCGCAGCAATGCGCCCGGCTCCAGCCGTAGATTGATTTTGCTCGCCAGTTGAATTGGCCCGCACAAAAAAATTCCCGCCGGCACTTGCACCACGCCGCCACCCGCCGCGCTGGCGGCATTGATGGCGGATTGGATTGCCGACGTGTTTGTCACCACGCCATCACCGACCGCGCCGTGGTCGGTGACCTTAAAAATCTTTTCCGGAATTTCCGGCAATGTCGGCGTCTGATAAGCGCGGGCGACTGGAACCAACAGCGCCAGCAAGCCGACGGTGGCAAAAAAATAATTCAGCGGGGTTTTCATACGCAGATTTTTCAAGGATAAACCAGCCGCAGGAACACGCTGCCGTTGGTGGTGGTGACCGGCACGCTGGCGGAACTGGCGTTGGTGCTGCCAGTCACGGTCATCCAGTTCGTGCCTATGCCGACACCCGGTGCATTGGTCTGCATCTGCAAGCGCCAGCCGAGATGCGACGGCGGCCACGACAACTGCAACTGTCCGCCCGTCACCTGCATCGAGAGATTCGTCGGCTGCGCCGAAGGCAACGCGACGGCGGATACGGCCAGCGAATTCGTGCTCTCGCCGCCGGTAGCCAGCGCAGAGACGACATAATAATAAACCACCGCATTCGTCACGGCGGTGTCGGAATAATTCGTCAGCGTCAGCCCGCCGAACACCTGCGGATACGGCCCGCCGTTCGCAGTGCCGCGTTTCAAATTGTAATTCGTCGCGCCCGCAACCGAGTTCCAGCGCAAGTTAATCAGCAGATTCGTCGGGCTGGCCGTTAGGCCAGACGGCGACGACGGAGCGGATGCGCCCAGCACCAGCGCAGCGGGCGCGCTGGTGATCGCCCCAGAAAAATTCGTGACGACCACCGTGTAATTCGTTACGTCGCTCACGCTCACGTTGGTGACGATGAGTGTGGCATTGGTCGCGCCGAAAAATTTCGCACCGTTCACCAAGTTTGTTCCGCCGCGCTGCCACTGATACGTCAGTCCGGCGTTGGCCGCGCCGACGGAAAATTGCGCGTTGCTGCCCGCCGCGTTCGTGGTGCTGGCCGGTTGCGAAACGATGACCGGCAAAAGGTTGGTAACGAATGCGGCCACGACCACGGGACCGAATGCGGTGTGATTCGTCGCGTTGGTCACGCTGAACGTAAAATAGGCGAGCCCGATAAAATTCGTCGCGGGCAAAAAATTCGCCGTGAGCCCATCGGCGGCCAGCAAGACTACGCCGTTGGTCGCGTTCGCCACGGTGAAGACATGGTTTGTGTCGCCACCCGTCAACCCGCGGAGATCGGTGAAGTTAGTGGCGTTCACCGAGCCAAAGTTATGCGGCGCGCCGAGGTAGTTCAGGTAGTCTTCAAGGTCAGTGTAGCCGCTGGCGTTGGTGTGGTTGTTGTTCGCCACGCTCGGATTGAGTCCAAGGTTCTGCTCCCAAAAATTCGGCAGCCCGTCCTGGTCGGTGTCCGTCGGCTGCGTTTTGGAAGTAAGCGCCGGCCACGGGTTCACGGCGATGTAGTTTGTGCCGGAGACAGTATTGGTTATGTAGTCGCCAGCAAACGTCACCGCGTTGATTTGGTCAATGTGCTTGCCGCCGTGCGTGCGCACGGTGCGGACGATGCGCTCATCCACCGCATCACGCGACAACGAAGCGCCGACAAATGCCAGCACCCGCTCGTAAGCCGCAAGCGGGGCATCGGTGGTCACCGGCGAAATGGCGAACGCGCCGGACAACTGCGTGTAGGGCGAACCAAACATAGACCAGCCGGTGTTAGCGCCGTCGAGCGTGGCGTTCTTGTTGTTATCAATATAATTGCCGGACTGCCAGATTTGGCATTGCAGCGAATTCGTCACGCCGGAATCGAATGCGAGCGTGGCGGAACTGTTCAGCCCGGCGACGAAGCAATTGCTGACGTAGTTGAGGCTGTTCGTGAAATACAATCCGCCGTTCGCCATGTTGTCCGGCGAATCGTTGCCGTTGTAGCCGCAGAACCCGCCCCAGTTGTAGGCCACGTTGTTGACGAAATCCAGACGCGTGCTGTCGCCGGGACGCGGGTTGCGGCTGTCGTTGTTCGCGTAAAGATTGTGATGCAGCGAAAAAAGTCCGTCATTGTAGCGCATCAATGTGCCATAGCCGTGCGCGCCCTTCACATGGCAGGATTTTTTCATGCTCTCGCCAATCAAACACCACTGCACGGTGACATTCGCGGAATGAGTCGGCGACAGACATTCGTCCACGCTCCACGAAGCCGAGATGTGGTCAGCCACGACATTCGTGACGTTCACGAAATCAAACGCGTCGCCCTGAAAGCTGGCGCAGTTCACATCGCCCGGACGGCAGCGCAGATAACGCACGACCACATCGTGCGTGTTCTCCACCATGAACGACCAGCCTTTGATGGCGATGCCGTCGCCCGGAGCAGACTGCCCGGCGATGGTGAGGTTGCTCACGGTGATTTTCAGATCGGACGCCAGATTAATTGTGCCAGAGACATCAAAGACAATCGTGCGGTTCGCCACGCTCGCGCCTTGCCGCAAACTGCCGGCGAGACTGGTGGAGCCGTTATCATTCGTAGTCGTGACGTGAAACACCGTGCCGCCACGTCCGCCTTGCGCATTCGCTCCTGCCCCTTCCGCGCCGGGAAAAGCCGGCAACGCCACGAGCCGCAACGTCGCCAGACCGGTGAACACTATGAGCAAGAATTTCATTGGAGTGCGGAAACAACTTACTTCTTTGATTTGGTTTCAACCACCGCCGCCGGGTTTGGCTCCGCCAGCAGATGCGGCGCAAGTTCTGGGATTGATTTACGAATTTCCGCCACCACCAGCCGCGCCATCAGCACACGGCCAACGCCTGCGAGATGCGTGCCGTCAATGGTATTCGTGCCATCCACGGTCTTGATAGGGCTGAACTTCTCCACCTCGGCGCGTCCGACTTTCTCGTAGTATTCCAAACTGCGGTCATGCAGTTCGATGAGCGGGACATTTTTCTCCGCCGCAATTTTCCGCACCTCCTCCGCGTAAGGCGCGAGCGTGGATTTAATCTTGCCGGGATTTTTGCTGTCCCACTGGCGACGTGAAAGCGGCGTCACCAAAACCGGCTTCGCACCGATGGCTTTCACCTCGTCCACATACTGTTTCATGTCGGCGATAAACGTCGGCATATCTGTCGAGCGCCCCGGCTTGCCCGGCTGGTTGTTGTGGCCGAACTGGATGAAATAATAATCGCCGTTCAGCGCCAGCGCATTCGTCCAGCGCCCTTCGTTCTTGAAAGACATCGTGCTGCGTCCGTTCATCGCGGCATTGATGCACTCCGCGTCCGGCGTGAGAAATTGTTTAAAGCCGTAACCCCACCCGCCCTGATCATTCATCGTGGAATCGCCGATGAGAACGATTTTGATTTTGTGCGGCGCATTGGTGGTGTCCACTGCAAACGCGCCGCTGGAAAATAAAACTGCCGCGAGGAAAAGTAATTTGAATTTCATGCCGTCAGCCTAAACGACGGGACGACGGGAGACGTTTCCAATTTCTGCAAACCGGATTGAAAATGTTGCCGCGCGTCAGCGGCGCAGTTCGTAGTTCAAAAACGACAGGCAGTAAATTGCCGCCGTCTCCACGCGCAAGGTCAACGCGCCCAGTGTCACCGGCTTTGCCCCGGCGGCTTCGATGGCTTGCAATTCACCCAGCGTGAAATCTCCCTCCGGCCCGATCCACACGCCCATGCTCGACGGCAAACGTCCGTGCTGCTTTTCAAATTCTAAAATCCATTCGCGCGGATGGCGGCGCGTGGTCTGCAACGAGCCGATGAGCGAAAGCTCCGGCCTTTCCGCATTCACCAGAAATTCGGCGATGCTCTGCGGAGCGTGCACTCTCGGCAACCACGTCGCGCCGCATTGCTTGATGGCCTCGATGGCGACTTGCTGCCACTTCTCGCGCTTGGCTTCCGCGCCGTCGTCATCGAGTTGCGTCATGACGCGCTCGGTGAGCAGCGGGACGATACGGTTCGCGCCCAGCTCCACCGCCTTTTGGATAATGCCCTCGATGATTTTCCCTTTCGGAATCGCAACGAGCAGCGTGAGCGAACAGGCGGGAGCCGACGTGAATTTTTTCTCCTTCACCGCGAGCGTGAGAAAATCCTTGGCGGCATTTTCCACCTCGCAGAAAAATTCATTGCCCGCGCCGTCAAGCACCGTGACGCGCTCGCCACGTTTCAACCGCAGGACGTGCAGCGCGTGGTGCGCCTCGCGGCCAGCCAGCCGCAGCGAATCACCCCGGCAGTTTTCGGGCGGAAGATAAAAACGGTGCATAGTCTGATGCGTGACGAGTAATCCGTGATGCGTGACCGGCGGCCTTTTCACGCATCACTCGTCACTTGAAAAAAGTTTTCGCCTTCTCAAAAAAACCGCTGGCGATGGGCGCTTCCTGACCGTCGCACAACGCAGAGAATTCCTGCAACTTGGCTTTTTGCGCGCCGTTGAGTTGCGTCGGCACTTCCACCTGGATGCGGACGTGCAAATCGCCCTGACCATAGCCTTGCAGATTTTTCACGCCCTTGCCCTTCACGCGGAACGTCGTGCCCGGCTGCGTGCCGGCGGACATTTTTATCGTCGCGCGGCCTTCGAGCGTGGGCACTTCCAACTCCGAACCGAGCGCGGCTTGCACGAAGCTCACCGGGATGTCGCAAATCAAATCATCGCCGTCGCGTTTGAAAATCTCGTGGTGTTTCACGAACAGCACAACGTAAAGATCGCCGCTCGGCCCGCCGCGAAAACCCGCCTCGCCGTTGCCTTGCGAACGCAGCCGCGAGCCGCCCTCGACGCCCGGCGGGATGCGCAGTTTGATTTTGGACGAGTGCTGCTGCTTGCCGTTGCCGGAACATTTCCGGCACGGACGTTCCAAGATGTTCCCCTGCCCTTTGCAATGCGGACACGTTTGCGCGATGCTGAAAATTCCGCGCGAAGTCAGCACCTGACCGCGCCCGCCGCAGGTTCCGCACTGACGCATTTTGGAACCGGCTTCCGCGCCCGCGCCATTGCAGCCCTCGCACTTGTCGAGCTTGGTGACGGAAATTTCTTTTTCACAACCGAGCGCCGCTTCTTCCAGCGTGATCTCCAGATCATAACGCAAGTCATCGCCGCGCTGCGGGCCGGACGGATCGCCGCCGCCGCCAAAAAGATTTTCAAAAATGCTGCCGCCGCCCGCGCCGCCGAACACTTCGCGGAAGATGTCGAACGGATCGTGAAAGCCGCCGCCACCACCGCGTGCGCGCTGACGCGGGTCGAACGCCGCATGGCCGTGCTGGTCATACACGGCGCGTTTCTGCGGGTCGCTCAACGCCTCGTAAGCTTCGCCAAGCTCCTTGAATTTATCCTCGGCAGATTTGTCGCCCGGATTTTTGTCCGGGTGAAATTTCACCGCGAGGCGGCGGTAGGATTTCTTGATGCCGTCAGCCGATTCTTCGCGGGTGACCTCGAGGATTTCGTAATAGTCGCGTTTCGCCATGGAGAGTTTTAAAGTGCGAAATTTTAATTATGAAGCCGCCGCCGGTTTTTTGGCGACGATGACCGTGGCCGCGCGCAGCAGTCGGTCTTTGAATTTGTAGCCCTTGCGCAATTGCTGGAGAACATGGTCTTCGGCAACGGTGGCAGACTCCTGCTGCGAGACCGCTTCGTGAAACGTGGGATCAAACAGCTTGCCCGTCGCGTCAATTTCTTCCAGACCAGCCTCGGCCAAGATGCCTTTCAACTGCGATTGAATCATCGTCACGCCCGATTGCAGCGAGGCGAGTTTGTCGTCCTTCGCGGACTGCGCGGCGGCAAGTGCCATTTCAAAATTATCCAGCGCGGGCAAAATCTTGGTGAGCAGCGAAGCGGTGGCGTATTGGGCCGACTCGGTTTTCTCCCGCGCGGCGCGCTTCTTGAAATTTTCAAAGTCCGCCGTCGTGCGCAGCAAACGTTCCCAGTTTTCATCCGCCTTGGCGGCGCGGGTTTTCAATTCAGCCAACTGCTCAACGGTCAGCGGCGCGGTTTCAGCGCCATTTTCCGTCGGCAAATTTTCAGTAGCGGTCTCACTCATAGTCTTTTTACGTCCAAACATTCAGCGCGGGAAATTAGCAGAACCGCCGCCGCCCGGCAACGGGCAATGCGGGAAGATATGCCTGCGAAAGTCCAGTTGCTTGTCACCCGCCTTACCAAATAAAAATGCCGCCCCCGAAAAACAGGGGCGGCATTTGGTTGCTGAAATTTATTTCTTCTCGGCTTTCTTCTCTGCCTTTTCAGCTTTGTCAGCTTTCTTTTCTGCCTTGGCTGGCTTCACTTCAATTTCCGTGGCGGTCATCGAGTAATAAACTGTGACCTTGTCGCCGACTTTCACCTCGCCGCCTTTGGTGGACTTGTCCTTGGCGATTTCCCATTTCTTTTCATCCTTCATGACGACAATCACACTGGGGGTCACTTCGACCACCGGGCCGGTGACTTGATAACCCTTGGCATCCGCCGCGTGTAAATTGGCCGCCGCAAAGCCAGCCGCCAAGGTGAGGGAGAGGAATAATTTTTTCATGGTATTAAGTTTGGTTGTGTTTGAGGGAGCGCTGCCAGCCTGCCAAATGCGCGGACGTTTTCAATCCATTTCTACGTCGAACAAGCCGGGGTTGTGCGGCGCGGGCAAACCCTCTAGCATCGCCCGATGCAAGCGGTTCTCAATTACCTCCGGCAAAATCAAAAACGTTTCCTCGCGGAATTCTGTGACTACCTGCGCTTCCCCAGCGTCTCCGCGCAGTCCAAACACAACGCCGACCTCAACGCCTGCGCCGCTTGGCTGGCCGCGCATTGCAAACAAATCGGGTTGGAGGCAAAAATCCATTCCACCGCGCGCCATCCGATTGTCACCGCCACCACACCGCGCGTGAAAGCCAAGGGTCGCAAACATTTCATGGTCTATGGCCACTACGATGTGCAGCCGCCGGAACCGTTGGAACTGTGGACCTCGCCGCCATTCGAGCCGCGCATCGTCGGACGAAATCTTTTTGCGCGTGGCAGCACGGATAACAAAGGCCAAAATTTCGCGCACCTCAAAGCCGTTGAAGCCTATCTCAAAACCAACACGCCCCTGCCCTGCGACTTGACCTTTGTGCTCGAAGGCGAAGAAGAAGTCGGCAGCGCCAGCCTCGACACGTTTCTGAAATCGCATCGCGCCGAGCTTGCTTGCGATGCCGTCGTGATTTCCGACACGGGAATGCCCGCGCCAAATTGCCCCGCACTGACCATTGGTTTGCGCGGCATCATCGCGTTTGAAATTACCCTGCACGGGCCGGCGCGCGATTTGCACTCTGGCATCTTCGGCGGTTCAGTGGATAATCCCGCGCTCGCGCTCGCGCAATTGCTCGCCCAAGTCCGCGCCAAAAATGGCCGCATCACCATTCCGGGTTTCTATGATGGCGTTGCGCCACTCTCCAAATTCGAGCGCGCCCAATCCAAACGTTATCCGATGACCGATGCACAGTTGAAAAAACTCGTCGGCGCGCCGCAGCTTTTTGGCGAACACGGTTTCAGCGCCACCGAACAACGCAGTGCGCGGCCTACCTTTGAGATCAACGGCCTCACCAGCGGCTATCAAGGCGAAGGCAGCAAGACCATCGTGCCATCGTGGGCGCGGGCAAAAATTACCTGCCGTCTTGTGCCCAACCAGAATCCGGCGCACATCCGCAAAGCCGTCTGCGGCTGGCTAAAAAAACATTGTCCGCCCACCGTGCGACTGGAAATCCAAGCCGGTCACGGCGCGGAAGCGTATCATGTTTCACCCACAGGCGCGGAGGCGCAAGCGGCGTTGCGCGCTTTGAAGAAAGCCTTTGGCCGCGACCCCATCGTTATGCGCGAGGGCGGCTCGATTCCTATCGTGAACCAGTTCAAAAAAATTCTTGGTGCAGATTCCTTGCTCCTCGGCATCGGTCTGCCGGATGACAATGCCCACTCGCCGAACGAGAAGTTTAACCTCGACTGCTTTGAGCGCGGCCAGTTGATGAGCGCGCATCTCTGGCAGGAACTGGCTGGCTGACGCAGTAACATTTCACCTAACCTCGCAAAAAGGTTATTGTCAAAACCGAATGAAACTAGTAACCATCATACTCTAATTATGAAAACCGACTCATTGAAACAATTCGTCTCTTTACATCAATCGTTGACCGCTGAAAAGGCCAAGCTCGAAACGCGCCTAGCCGCCATCAACAAAGCCCTCGGTGGTTCCGCCGCCAAAGCCACCTCCACTGGTCGGCCCGTCGGCCGTCCGGCAAAAAAGAAATATTTCAGCCCCGCTGCCCGCGCCTCCATCGCCGCCGCGCAACGCGCCCGCTGGGCCAAAATCAAAGCCGCCAAGAAATAATTCTGCGGCGTATTTCCGCCAACCAAAAACCTTCAGTCCCGCGATGGGGCTGAAGGTTTTTTTGTTGGCACTGGTTCCGACTAAACGTAGAGCGCGTTCTGCAAATCGCGCAGCATCAGGCCGCAAAATGGATAGCGCCGGTCGGGATCGCACTCCAAACATTTCATCACGACTTTTTCCAATGCGGCGGGCACGTCGGGATTATGCTGGCGCAACGGCGTCGGGCCGCCGGGACGCATCTGCGCGGCCAGAATTTCTCCCGGCGAATCACCCGGGAACGGCTTCTGGTTCGTGAGAAGTTCATACGCCGCCACGCCAAACGCAAAGATGTCCGCGCGGCCATCCACCGGTTCGCGCTTCAACTGCTCCGGCGCCATGTAGCCCGGCGTGCCAGGATTTTTGGAAAGTTTCTCCGGCTTTTCCGGAATCGGCAACGCCATGTCAAAATCAATCAACCGCACCGCCGCGTTGCGCGTGACCAAAATGTTTTCCGGTTTGAAATCCAGATGCATATAGCCCGCCTCGTGAACGTGGCTCAAGCCGGTAGCGGCATCAATTAAAATTTGCGCCACGTTTTCCAGCAGCACCGGATCCTGCCGCGCGTAAAGTTCCTTCAAGTTTTCCGCTTCGACGTAATCCATGACGAGGAAGCAAGTGCCTTCCGCCTTGCCGTGTTCGACGTAGCCGACGATGTGATCCTTGTCCGCGAGTTGCTCCAAGATTTCGCAGCCGCGCATAAACCGGCGGCGCGCGGTGAAGTTAAAACGCAGCTCGCGCTTGAGTTTGCGCAAGGCATACGGCTTGCCGCGCCCGTCCGCCACCAGCCAAATTTCGGACATTCCCCCGCTGTTCAGGAGTTCCCGAAGATGAAAACGATCAAATTTTTGCTCTGCCATTGCCCGCGCCATGATGGATAAAACTAACACACCCCGTTTCCGCCAGCGAGTGAAAATCTTTTTCCAGCCGACTAAAAAATTTTCGGGAACAAAAATACCTGTTGCACATCGCTGTAGGCGTGCTAAAAAAGACGGTAGCCACACTTTCACCACGACGGATTGCCGTCACCGTGATGCAAAATACCGCCAACAGAACGCGTTCAGCCTTCACCCTCATCGAGGTGCTGGTGGTTATTGCCATCATCGGCATCCTCGCCGCGCTGCTGCTGCCGGCGCTCAACAAAGCCCGCGAACGCGGCAACGCCATCGTCTGCCTGAACAACACCAAGCAACTCACGCTCGGCTGGCAGCTTTACGCGGACGACCACGAAGGAATCCTGCCCTACAACCTCGGCATGAGCGGAGATCCAGAAACCTCGTTCCGCACAAATCTTAACTGGGTCAACAACGTCATGAACTTTGGTTTAAGTTCGGACAACACCAACAAAGCCACCATCACGCAGGCGGCGCTGGGCAGTTACGTCAGCGGTTCCACAGCGATTTACCGTTGCCCGTCTGATCGGGTTTTGAGTTCCGTCCAGACCGATGCCGGTTGGGATTCC
>JBEEMY010000027.1:0-11255 GCA_041192415.1 Verrucomicrobiota bacterium
CGTTGCGGCGGGCGCGTTGGAAACCACGGTGGAGACAGTGGTGACCACAGCCACGGTGTTGGTTGTCCCGGCAGCGACCGGCGTTCTCCCCTTCTTGAGGTCATCGGCCGCCTTGCGCTGGTCGAGGACTTCCTTTGAGGGCGTGCTGCCGTATTGGCCATCCGTCCAGGTGTAGAGCCGGCCTTGGTTGTCGTTGAGGAACGACCAGATGCACGCCAGCACAATCACGATGATCGCGAGCTTGGGCAGGAACGAAGACTTGGGCGCGTAACGGTCGCTGATGTCCACCGTCGCACCGGGCGGCAACTTGGCGATGCCCGTCAGGCTGGTGCCAAACGGAACATTCACCTTGGCCTTGGCGTTTACCGCCCAGCCGTTGGCGTCGAGGATCGGGCCGAGGTTACGCTTGCGCAACTTCATGAAAGCCAGCACCAGCGACGGCAATGAAACCGCCAGCATGATGCCCGCGATGATGAGCGGCAGTTGCCAGAAGAAAACTCCCTTGAACATGCCAAGGAAATAACCGAGCGCCGTGCCCACGCTGCCGAACGCCACAGACAAAGCGGCGATCATGCCGATATCAATCTTCTTCTCGGCCGGTTTCGCTGTGTCCGCATTGGCGGCGGTAGACGCACTCTTGGCGAGATTGGCGTTGGCTTCCGCGTCGGCGGCGGCAGCACGCTTGTTGACCTGCTCCTCGATCATCCGCACGAGTTTTTTATACGGCGACCAGAACGCCTGACGCAGGCTGATGGGGTTCGCGAGAATCTTGGTGATCGTCGCGTCGTAATCCTTGCCCTTGCGGTCATAGAAAACGCCGTTGCGGCCGACCATCAAATTGTCGTCATCGCCTTGCGAGAAGACGGCGACCATGCTGATTTTTTCGCCCGTGCCTTTGCGCACGCAATCGCAGTAGGCAAGATACGCGCCCGCGAGACCGGCCATGATGCCGTGCTTGCCCGCGTCTTCCACGGTGATGCAGAGATTGCAAGAACGTTGATCCAGATACAACGTGCCGCACTGGAACACCGCCGGTTCGCCACCATCGTAAAGGTCTTTGAAGTTGACGAAGTTTTCCGAAAGCGTGTGCAGGTCGCGCACGAAGCGGACGAGTTTTTCCACGTTGGCGATGGAGGTGGATTCGGGTTCGAGCGCCTTGTCCTGCGTGATGAGCGCGTTGATTTTTTCCTGCGCCTTGGCGGCGAGAATTTCGCGGACGCGGGCGACGCCGAGTTTTTCCACGACGGCTCCAGCCTTGCCGGAACTCCACGCGTCGAACGCGGCGAGCTTGGCTTGCAGCGCAGCCCAATCGGCCTCGTTCAACTCCGCCTTGTCGCCGAGCAACGGTTTCACAGCGTGGTTGAGCAAGTCAGCGATGGCCGCAGCGTGCGCGGGATTCACACCGGCTTTGAGCGGCAATGATTTTCCAGCGGCGATTTGCGCGAGCGGAAAGCTGGCGATTTCGCCGACGTGAATGGACAAATCTTTGCCGGCAATCGCGGCGTATTCCGCCTCGGTGCGATTCAGCGCGGCAACCGTGCGCGGGTCGAACGCGGCGAGACGGCAGCGACCAAAGAAGTCGTCCACCTTGGACTTGATGGCTTTCACAGCGACGTTCGCGGCCGAAGTCGCAGCGCCAGCGGGCAAAACATTCGCGGCGTCCGCTTCAGATTTTTTTGTCCAATCATTGAACGCGGCCGCGTCGGCGAAGAACGCATCGGCCTTGGCCTGATCAATGCCAGCTTTGCCGCTGCGGTCGTTCACCGTGCCGAAGCACGCGCCGATGTCGGCGATGACGGCTTTCGTCGCCGCGTCCGCAGCGGATTCAGCAATGATGACGCCGTCGCCATTGAACGTGGTGGTCGCGAAAATTTTATTCGCATCGGAAGCGTCGCCCAGCGAGATGGCCGTGGCGTTTTGCTTGCCGAGGTTGACGAGAATCTGTTTGGCCGAAGCGAGCAGCGAAGCATCGGCGATGTCGGAGAGAGCGACACTGTCGCCGCCCTTGATAAGCAAGTCGGGATTTTTGAGCATCGAGCCAGCCCACTTGATGGCGGCGATGAGTTCATTGGCGCGGATACGTCCGTCGTTATCCGTGTCAATCAAGGCCGAGGTCTTGGAGCAGAATTCAATGCCCTTGGTCGGACACGCGAGCGCGACCCAGAGTTTCTGGTCGAGCTGATCGAGGTTCATCAAGTCAGCCCCGGTTTCGAGTTTGACTTGGTCAAAGCCGCCGGCGCGCAAAAATTTCCATGTGTGAGCCATAAATTTTTCTAGGTTGGTTGGTTTAGGGTTCGTCTGCTGATTTGAGAATTATTTACCGAGCAAGCCCTTCACCGCGTCCGTTGCGCCGCCGGTGGCTTTGGAAAGCATCGCTTGCACATCCGTCTTGAGGCCGTCCACCACTTTGGTCTGCTCATCGGAAAGTTTCAGGCTGGAGAGCTTGTTCAGTTCGGCGAGCGCGGCCGTGTAATCCTTGTCAGCGATGGCTTTCTTCGCGCTGGCGAGGCCGTCGTTGAACGGGCTGGAAACGGCGGCAACCGTGTTCGTGGCAACGTCCGTGACCGAGGCCGCGACATTCTTGGCGGCATCGGTGACTTTAGCGGCGGCATCCTTGGCGGTGTCAGTCACTTTTTCGGTCAAGCTTTTGGCGGCATCGGTGGCCGGAGCAACGGCATCCTTGACGGGAGTTTCGCTCTTGCTGCAGCCGGTGATGGTGAGAGCCGCCGCACAAGCGACGGTGACGATGATGAGGTTGTTGGTTTTCATAAAATTTTGTAGTTGGAGAAATCCGGTCAGTTCATTCAATCAGGGTTGAGAAGTTTTGGTTTCCTAGTTTGGCGATTCGTTCGTGAATCGGTCGGCGGCAAGCATAAAGGACACACCACCATGCGCAATCTGGAATTATTCACAGCCCCAGACGCAGCTCAAGAAACTCCAAAACCCGCCGCTCATACTCGGCCCGGGCGAAGGCGTGGATGTCCACATGAGCCGCGCCAGCCACCAGCCAGAATTGCTTGGGCTCGGCAGCGGCAGCGAACAAGGCGCGCGATTCCGCCGCGGTCGTCAACGGATCCGCCGCGCCCGCGATAAAAAATTTTGGCGCAGTGATTTTTTCCGCGTGGTCAATCGGCTTCAAGTCATCCAGCCCGATGCCGAGACGCGGCTTCAACTGGCACGTCAACAACGGCGTGGCCAGCCGTCCAAAAAATCCGAACCGCTCACGCATCCGGTCAGCAGTCGCGTCATAAATCGTCGGGAACGAAGCCTCCAGAACCAACGCCGCCACCGGCAGCGGCGGTTCCGCCAGCAACGCCGCCGCCGCACCCATCGAGACACCGATGACACCGATTTTTGCGCCGGGAAATTTTTCGCGGACAAAATTCACCGCCGCCGTCGCGTCGCGACTTTCCAGAAAACCAAACGTGATGTTCGTTCCCAGACTTTCGCCGTGCGCCTGAAAATCAAACAGCAGCACCGTGTAGCCGAGACGCGAAAGCCATTCCGTGCGAGCGAGCATGGAGCGGCGGTCGCTGTGGACGCCGTGCATGAGAATGATTGCGCCCCGATTGGTTTGCCCCGCCACGAGCCAGCCGTGAATCGTCGCGCCGCTCGCGCTGGGAAATGCCACGGACTCGGCGTGCAAGTCCAGCGACGGACTGGCCACCGGATGATTCGACGGCGCCATAAGCACGCTGCCGATGTTCCAAACGAAGATGAGGCCCAGTAGGCAGGCGGCGAAAAACAGCGTGCCGAAAATTCTCAACCAGCGCCGCCGGTGATGTGGCCGCGCGTTAGACAAGTTCTGAAGCGCCAATTTCCTGCGGCGGCTGGCCGGAGGGCTGGCCATCGGCAGTTTCGGGATACTCGAACACTTTTCCCTCGAAGTTGCGAATGAGCACGCGTCCGGCATTGCGGCAGAGAACGTATTCGGGGTTGACCGGAACTTTGCCGCCGCCGCCGGGCGCGTCAATCACATAGGTCGGCACAGCGTAACCCGTCGTGTGGCCGCGCAATTTTTCCATGATCTCCAGCCCCTTCGCCACGCTCGCGCGCAGATGGGCGGAGCCGGAAATTAAATCGCACTGGTAGATGTAATACGGCCGCACGCGACACATCAAAAGTTTTTGCACGAGCGCTTTCATCACGTCCACGCTGTCGTTGACGTGCTTGAGCAACACGCTTTGGTTGCCCAGCGGGATGCCGGCATCAGCGAGACGACCGAGCGCGTCACGGACTTCCGTGGTGAGTTCGCGCGGATGATTCGCATGGACGCTGACGAAGAGCGGATGGAACTGTTTCAACATCGCGCACAGTTCGGGCGTGATGCGTTGCGGCAGAAAAATCGGGATGCGCGTGCCGATGCGGAGAAATTCAACGTGCGGAATCGCGCGCAGTCGGCTCAAAAGATTTTCCAATTTCTCGTCGCTCAACAGCAGCGGGTCGCCGCCGCTCAACAGCACGTCGCGGATTTCCGGATGCGCAGCGATGTAGGCAATCTGCTTGTCGTATTCAGGATGGAAATCATAACCGCTGGCGTTGCTGACGAGCCGCGAACGCGTGCAGTAACGGCAATAGCTCGCGCAACGATCCGTCACGAGAAATAACACGCGGTCAGGATAGCGATGCACCAGCCCCGGCACGGGCGAGTGTGAATCTTCGCCGCACGGATCGCTCATTTCCCATGGCGCCGTGCCCGTCTCCTCGATGCGCGGAATGACTTGGCGGCGAATCGGGCAATTTTCATCCGCCGGGTCAATGAGGTTGAAAAAATACGGCGTGATGCCGAGCGCAAGTTTGGTGTTCGCGAGTTGTGCACCCGCCAGTTCCTCCGGCGTGAGCGTGGGGAGAAATTTTTGCAACTGTTCCACCGTCGTGATGCGGTGTTTCATCTGCCAACGCCAGTCGTTCCAATCCTTTTCGGCAACGTCGTGCCAATAGCCGCGCCCGGCCGAAGTGAATTTCTTCAGTGCTTGGGGGGATTGGTCTGGCGACGAAACACTCCGGTCCGTGGATGTGATTTCAGGTTGCATTCGATAGGCGCACTATAGATGCGAATTGTTGGCTGTCAAGTTGACCGGTTTATTGACGCATCAGCGCCCGGTTTGGTTCAAAACTTTCGGTAGCGGGTCGGCCTCCAGTTTCAATTCAGCCTCGCGGCGACGGGCATCCAAGGCATTTAATTTTTTCACCGTCGGCATCACATTGGCACTGCTCCGATGCAGCGGGGTCGGTTGTTTGGGTGAAGCGGCGTTGACCACCTGACTGGCTTGGCCAAGAAAATCTGCGAGCGCCGCGCGGTAGCCGGCGGCCAGCGCCGAGAACGGCGGGGCAAGCCGAAATTGCGCCAGCTCAAGGTCGCGCACCTTGAGTTGCAAAACAGATTCGCGTTGCGCGGGCGTAAAATTTTGCACGGCGGCTTGCAGCGAAATGACTCCATGTTCCGGCAGGGCATTCGCCTCATTTCGCAATTCCACCGGCACGGCGATCAAATCTGCGAGCCGTTCGCGACTGGCGGCGACGGTCCAGCGCGGGCCGGGATCGCGCGCGGCAAAGCGCACCACGCGCAGTGACCACCATTTCTCCACGTCCAGCGCGCGACGAAAATCTTCATGGAACGCGGCGAAGAACGCCGTCTGCCAGTTCAGGCAACTCGGCAGCTTGGCGAGAAAGACGCGCATTTTTTCCGGCCCATTTTTCAGCGCCAGCAAGTCCGCCGTGAACAACTGCGCGCCGGCGAGATACGCACCGCCATCGCCACCATCCAGTTGCGCGCCCGTGGGCCAGCACAACTGGTCAAAGCTCGGTGCGGAAACATTTTTCAGCGTCGTGCGCGCCTCGGCCAGCGGATCCATGCCGCGTGACGGCTTGCTCACGCGTGACTGCATGAGTCCATCCACTTTTTTTTCCGGCGCGGACAAAATAATTTTCCCCGGTTCGCCACCGAGCGTGACTTGCGCCAGTCCGTCCACCAGCCACGGCGGAAGTTCGGCGGAATGGTTCGCCTCCCGGTTGCCGCGATTGGCTATCTCCAACAGCAGCACGGCGGAAAGCGCCCGGCTGAAACGCAGGCGCGTCAGCACGTCCGGCAGTTCCACGCGGTAATGCCAGACATTCAGCAGCGGGCCGATGTTGAGGTTGACGTCATCCAAAGGCGTGCGCGCCGGATGCAGCGCGAGAATAATTTTCCCACTCCAGTTGCCGCTCGATTGAAAACCCAGTTGCGTCCAGAGCGCAGCGCGAAAACGTTCCGCCGTCACCGCGAGCAGCGCAGGCTGGAGACGGACGATTTCATTGTTCGTCGCCAGATTGGCGCGGTGGAGCAGTGGGGAAAATTCCGGCGCAACGGTGACGGTGAATTGGCCAGAGACGCTCTGCACGGAAGAATTTTCTGGCGAAAAATTCTGCCCGTGAGCGGCAACGGTGAAAAAAAACAGGGCGAGGAAAACAAATAAACCGCGTGGAGTCTTCCTAGCGGCGTGGTGTCGCCCTGCCCCGTCCTCACCACACTGCCGCAGCCGACTCATTTTTTGTCCGCCTTTTTCGCGGGCTTGGCCTCGGCTTTGGCTTCCGGTTTGGGCGCAGGCTTGGAAGCGCTGCTGGCGTTGGCATCGGTTTTGGCCGACGACTTATAGTTCTCGCTGCGGTAGTCGGTGATGTAAAAACCGCTGCCTTTGAAGATCAGTCCCGCACCCGCGCCAATTTTTTTGGCGACTTTGCCGCGACCCCATTTTTTCTGGCCGCAAGAATCTTCCGGGCAGATTTTTAGCGTGGGCGCGGACATGGAATGCGTGGCCTCAAACTCGTGGCCGCATTTCTGACAGGCGTATTCGTAGGTCGGCATACGGCGGCGGGCAATTATTTTGCCGGGGCGTTCGTTGCGCCGCCGGGCGGAATGATTTTCACGGAGCCGTCGGAGCCGACTTCGACGTTGAGGTCGTAGGCCGGGGAAGTTTTTGCGGGCGCGCTGACCTCCGGGGTGAGCGGCTGCGGCTTGAGCAACTCGGCGCCTTTTTTGCCGGAGGGATCGGTCTTGGAAAGTTGCATCCGTCGGGCGACGAACATTTCGTCCTTCAATTTTTTCACTTGGGCGCGGACTTCGTTGATGTCGCTGAACTTGTGTTCCAGCTCGGCTTTTTGCGCCATCTGTTTTTGCAAAGCGTCTTGTAGATACGCGTTGTTGATGTCCGCCTGCGCGAGTTTGCCCTGCGTAGCGGCGATGAGCGTGTTCAACTGCGCGATGGTATTCGTCAACTGCTCGGCGCGTTGGTCGAGCACCTTGTTCTGCGTTTCAAGTTCGGTGATTTGAATGCTCAAGTTGGTGACCTGCGTCTGGGCATCCACCAAGTTGGCACGCGTCTGATCCAAGGTCAGGGTGGCCACGGCAAGGGCATTAGAAAGTTCCAAAGTCTGCTGCCGGCTCAACGCGAGATCATTGGTCAACGCGAGGTTGGCCTGACTCAAATCCTTCAACTGATCATTGGCCTCGACCACTTGGTTGGAGAAGGAGTTGATGGAAGTGACATCGGCGCTGTGCTGCTCCTCGCTTTGCTTCTTGGTGGCGAAGAGCGCGACGCCCAGCCCGAGGCAGGCGACAATCAAAACGATGATGGCAATTTTTATTTTCATGGCGTCGTCAATGTGTCGCAAGTAGCTGCCGTTGGCAAATTATTGGCCCAAACCGGGAGCCGCCGTCGCGGCGTCTTTGGCGGCCGCTTCGAGAATGGCGGACTGCGCCTTCAAAGCCGGGTCAACAATTTCCACGCCGGCTTCGGTGCGCATTTTTTCCACGAATGCCGGGGCGCGCTCGCGGGTTTGAAGTTCTTCTAACTGTTCCTTGCAGATGGCCGCTGGCGTTTTGCTCAACGTCGGCGAAATAGTGATGGTGTCCATCAATCCGTATTTTTTGGCCGGAATTTTTTCAATCAGCTTCACGATGTGCAGGCCGACCTGCGATTCCACCACTTCGCTGACTTGGCCGGGCTTGAGAGAGAACGCTGCGGATTCAAACTGCGCGAGCTGCGGGGGCAACTGGTCGCGGCCAAATTTCGGCATCTCGCCGCCGATGGCCTTGGTGTTCTGGTCTTCCGAATACTGCTTGGCCAAGTCGGCGAAATCTTCTTTGCCTTTTGCGCGCAGAGCCAGTTCACTGGCGAGCTTGCGCTTGGCGGCAACGGCGTTGGTGGAGAGCGGCGCACCGCTGTTGAGATCAATCGTCGCCAGCATGATGTGCCGGGTGTGGACCATTTCCGGGAGTTCAAATTTCGCCGCGTGGTTGCTGTAGTAGCTGCGCACTTCGGCGTCCGTCACGTTCAAGTTCAGCTCGCGCTTCAAGGCTTTCATCGCGGTGATTTCCTGCGTGGATTTGGCGCGCAGGGTGGCTTCGGTCATGCCGACGATTTTCAACTGGCGGTCAAAATCTTCGCGACCCATCTGTGCCACCATGTTCGTGAATTGCAAATCCGACTCCACTTGTGCGGCGGCGTGTTCGGCGGCGTTCGCCTTCTGCAACAACACTTGGAAGGTGATTAAAGAATTCAAGATGCTCACCTCAAAACCTTGCGGCAACTGTTGATTGACAGCGGCGGCTTTGGCTCTGGCACCGGACACCACTTCGTCCAGTTCGCTGCGCTTGATCTCAAAACCCTTGGCCTTGACGATGACCGGGTCGCCGAACAGCGTCGTCATGCCGTCCACTGGTTTGACGGCCGGGACGTTCGTCATGGCTGATGCGGAAGCGGCGGCCGAAGCGGAAATCACACCGGCGAACAGCGCGGCGGACAGAATCAATTTCAATTTCATTTGGTCAATTGGACTTGCGGGTTTCGTTTCAGTTCAAAATCAGAGTTACAACGTTACCACCTTCACGTTGCTAATGTCAGCGTCTTTCTTCAATTCATCCAGCAACGCCTGCGGCGGCACACTGTCGAGGCTCAAGACCGTCAACGCCAGCCCGCCCACCGTGTCGCGGCTCAAGCTCATGCTCGCAATGTTCACGCCGTGCTTCGCCAGCAACGTGCCGAGCAAGCCAACGATGCCCGGCTTGTCCGTGTTGTTCAGCAGCAGCAACGTGCCCGTGACCGGCAATTCCACCGGCTGGCTGAACAGGCGGACGATGCGCGGATTGTTCGGCGAACCGAAGAACGTGCCGCCAGCGGAAACCAATTTTTTGCCGTTGCTGAACGCCTGGACATGAACCCATTCGTTGAACGTCACCGGCTCGTCCGATTTTTTTTCTTCGACCGTGATGCCGATGCTCTGCGCCACGCTGCGGACGTTGACGTTGTTCACGTCCTTCAAATTGCTCGTCGAGAGGAAGCCGCGCAAAATCGCGCGCGACACCGGATCAATGTTCGGCAAAAGCCGTGCATTGCCGCCGTAAGTGATGTGCAAACGGTCGGCGTTCGCGGGCGAAAGTTGCGCGAGCAATTTGCCCAGCGCCTCGCCGAGCGGCAGATACGGCTTCACCTGCTCGTAAGTTTTCGCGTCGAGATAAGGCAGGTTCACCGCGTTGCGGACTTCGCCTGTGAGCAGATAGCCCGCGATGACTTCGGCAACTTCGATGCCGCATTTCTCCTGCGCTTCTTCGGTGCTAGCACCGAGGTGCGGCGTGAGAATGAGATTGGCCTGCTTACGATACGGATGATCGGCGGGCAACGGCTCCACGGCAAAAACATCCAGCGCCGCTCCGGCAACCTTGTTCGATTCGAGCGCCGCGATAAGGTCGGCTTCGCAAATGATTTCGCCGCGTGCGCAATTCACAATCTTCACGCCGGGCTTCATCTTCGAGAACGCCGCTGCATTCAGCATTTCCTTCGTCTCCTTCGTCACCGGCATATGCACCGTGATAAAATCCGCCTCGCGATACACCGCGTCCAAGTCCGCCGCGAACTCCGCGCCAATCGCTTTCGCGCGTTCTTCCGTGAGATACGGATCGTAAGCCAGCACGCGCATTCCGAACGCGATCGCGCGCTTCGCCACTTCTGTGCCGATGCGACCCATGCCGAGCACGCCGAGCGTTTTGCCCGCGAGTTCCACGCCTTGAAATAATTTACGATCCCATTTACCAGCAATCATCGTCGCGTGCGCTTGCGGCACTTTGCGCGCGAGCGAGAGCAGCATGGTGAACGTCAGTTCCGCCGTCGTCACCGTGTTGCCGCCGGGCGTGTTCATCACCACCACGCCGTTTTGCGTCGAGGCATCAATGTCCACATTGTCCACGCCCACACCGGCGCGACCCACCACGCGCAACTGCTTCGCCGCTGCGATAATGGCCTTGGTAACTTTCGTTTCCGAACGCACGACCAACGCGGTCGCATCCGCCACGAGCGGGATCAATTCCGCTTCCGGCAACCGTTTCGGCAGCACGACGACTTGGAATTCCGGACGTTGTTGCAGCAGCGCAATGCCCTTGGGCGAGATGGGGTCGCAGATGATAATTTTCATAGTAAAATCAAAATGTAAAAATGGACGGCGAGTTTAGATTTTTGCGCGCCAATGGTCAAACAGCGAATCCGGCAAGTTGCGGTTGGCTTGCTTCATGGCATCACGCCGCGCCGTTCAGTTCCCTCGCCCCCCCTGGGGGAGCGGGCTAGGGTGAGGGGAAATACGTGGCCAACCCTTTGGTTTCCGAGCTTTCGCCGCCCCTTCACCTTAATCTTCTCATCCACGCGGGCAAGGAAGCCGGACACAAAAAAACGCCCCGCTGTTGCCAGCGAGGCGTTTTGAGAGCGAATCCGTCCGGCGTTATTCTTTTTTCTTCTTCTCTTCGCCAGCGGGCATGGCTTTTTTCTTCGGGCCGAGACCAGCGGCAGCCAGTTTGTCTTTGTCTTCCTGGCTCATGGCGGCGCGCTCTTCTTTGCTGAGCTTGCCGTCTTTGTTGGTGTCGTATTTGGCCTTCATGTCGTCCATGAGAGTCTTCTGTTCAGTAGTCAGTTCCTTTTTGACCTTCTTGGCCGGAGCCGCTGCGTCTTCAGCCTGAACGACGATGGCCGTGGCGCAAAACAGCGCGGCGATGAGCAATACTTTTTTCATATTCAATGTGAGTTGTTGTTGTTTGTTTTGGTTAAAACTACAAATGGGCAGACGGCCAGCCCGGCGGGCGGTTACAGGAATTTAGCCGCCGCCCGTTCGGCGGACGCGCCGGTAGTGGGGCGGTTTGATTTGGTTCCCTCGCCCCCTTGGGGGGAGAGGGTTACGGTGAGGGGTGAGTCGTCGCCAATTCTTGCGACCTCATAACCTGTCGTGCCGCCCCC
>JBEEMY010000028.1:0-11254 GCA_041192415.1 Verrucomicrobiota bacterium
CGCAAAGCGGAGGCCGAGGCGGCGAAAAAAAAACAGCTCGCGGAGGCGCAGCGCGCCAAAGACATCGCCGAGATGAAGACGCAACTGCGCCGAAAAGCGGCGGGCATCAGCGCCGCAGTCACGCAGTTTTTTCAGGCAGTGAAAGCGCGCGGCCAAAAATTTTCCGCACTGGTCGCCGGGAAATGGCAAGCGTTCGGCGGCTGGCGCGGATGCGGGGAGCGCATCAAATCCGCCACCGGGAAAGGGGTTGCCCTGACGCGCAAGGGAGCGCAAACCGCGTCGCAAAAATTTCAGGCCGCTCGCTCGTCAGATTCCGCGAAAGGTTGGGCGGAAAAAATCCGACGCGCGCGGGCGAAGGCCATTGCCGGTGCATGGGTGCTTTGGCACGCGTTAAAAAAATCCATCGTGCTGGCGCTTCAGCGGTGGCGCGGCCTTCCACAAAAAAAACGCACCATCATTTTGGCCTCGACCGCCGTCGGGTTGTTGCTGATTTGTCTATTCGCGTTCAGCCAGACGCGCAGCCATCTGCGCGCGAGCGCGTATGAACAGGCGGTGGCACGGGCGAACGCGGCTTTCCAGCGCGCTGATTTTGCCACCGCTGCCAGCGAGGCGGAGAAGGCTCTGGCCCTTCGCAACGATGATCCGGTCATCCAAAAACTGGCGCGCGATAGTCAGGAGCAATACAAACTTCAGGCCAGCTTGGAAGACGCGCTCAAGAACGGCCAGACTGCGCTCGCCCAGCAGGATTATACCAACGCGCTACTTTGGGCGGAGGCGGCGCTGGCAAAATCCGCTGGCGATACCAACGCCGCCGATTTGAAATTTACCGCGCGGCAGCGGCTGGATGATTTTCTCGCCGCTACCAGCGCTGCCCGGACGGCCTTCACGAATGCTGATTTTGCCGCCGCCGAAACGAACGCCGCCCGCGCGCTGGCTTTGTCCGCCAAGGATGCCGCGATGTTGCAACTCAAGGCCGACGCGCACACGCGATTGGTCGCCATCGCCGCCTATCGCGCCGCGCTGACGCAGGCGCAGGCGGCCTTCAAGTCCGGCGACTACACGAACGCCGCATTGCTGGCGGACAATGCCGCGCAAAAAATTCCCGGCGATGCGGACGCCGTCCGCTTGCGCGAACGCGCGCAAAAAAATCTCAATGACTACCATCAGTCCGTGAGCGACGCACACGCGGCGTTTGCGGGGTTGAATTTTCTGGCCGCGCAGCAAAATGCCGCCGAGGCGCTCTCGATTTATCCGTATGACCCGGCGATGCAACAACTCCGCACCAACGCCGCCGCCAAGTTTGATGACCAGAAAATTTATGTGGCCGCGTTGAAAAACGCGCAGGCCGCCTTTGACCGCCGGGATTATTCCAACACCGTGCGTTTTGCGAGCAGCGCCCTCGACAAGGTTCCGGGCGAGCGCGCCGCCAGCGTTTTGCACGACTCCGCGCAAAACACTCTTAACCGCTATCGCGCAACAGTGACGGCGGCGAACACCGCTTTCAAGCTCGGCGATTTTTTTGCCGCCGCCACCAATGCCGACAACGCACTGGCGGTTTATGGCAACGATCCGGCGATGAGACGGCTAAAGACGGACGCACTGGCCAAGCTTGGGGATTTGAAAATCTACCAACTTGAACTCGCCAACGCCCAAGCGGCGCTCGCGCGGAATGATTTTTCCGAAGCCGTGATGGCCGCCAACAGCGCCTTGAAAAAAATGCCCGGCGATGCCGCCGCCACCAAAGTCAAAGACGCCGCCCAGCAGTCTTCGAATGATTTGAGCGCGGCGGTGGCTCAAGCGCAATCCGCCTATGTGCTGGAAAATTATGGGGTCGCCCTCACCTTGGCTGACAAGGCCTTGGCGCTGCAAAATCCAAACCCGGTGATTGCTCAATTGAAGTCAAAAATTGTCCGCCGTCTCGACGGGCAGTTGATTGACTTGCTGGCATCGTTTGGCCTCGCCATCCCGACGGAATTGAAATATGCCGAAATGAACCAAGTGGAAAAACTTGGCACCATCGGAGCCAATGAAAAATCTTACTATCTTTCTCAAGTCACCATCCTCGAAAAAAATTATCGGATTGCCAACTGGCTGAACGAAAGCCGCCGTCAGGAATCCATTGCGGCTCTGATGCAGACAATCAAGGATTGGAAATAAACTAATTTCCGCCGTTTCCAACCGAACGCAGGCCGACACCGTTGCCGGCCTGCGGCTGGATTAGGCTTTGATAAGTTTTAGAACACTCGCAACCGCGTCTTCAATCTTCACCGCCGAAAACGCAGCGTTGCGCGGCTTGATCTCCACTTCGCCTTTCGCCAGCGATTTTTCGCCGAGCGCGATGCGGATGGGAAAACCGACCAAGTCAGCGTCCTTGAATTTCACGCCGGGGCGTTCATCGCGGTCGTCGAGAATCACGTCCACACCTTGGGCGGTGAGTTCGGCGTAAAATTTTTCCGCGAGCTGCATCGCCTGGCTGTCGGGCGTGACGGCGAGCGGCGTGATGCATACTTGATACGGCGCGACGCTCAATGGCCAGATGACCCCGTCCTTGTCGTTGCCCTGCTCGATGACGGCTTGCAACGTGCGCGTGACGCCGATGCCGTAGCAGCCCATGACGAGCGGCTTGCGCGAACCGTCGGCGTCGAGAAAGGTGGCGTTGAGTTTCTCGCTGTATTTCGTGCCGAGCTTGAAAACGTGCCCGACTTCAATCGCGCGGCGAATTTTCAACGGCTTGGCGCACTTGCCGCACGGCTCGCCGGCGGTGACGGTGCGCAGGTCAAACCAATCGCTCACCTTGAGGTCGCGCTCGATGGAAACGTTCTTCAAATGAAAACCGTCTTCGTTCGCGCCGGTGGTCATATCGTTCGCACCGCGCAGTCGTTCGTCGGCATAAACTTTCACGTCTGCTGGAATATTCACGACGGCGCCGAGCGAACCGGGCTTCGCGCCAAGTGTCGCCACACATTCTTCCGGCGTCGCGGGCCGCGCGGCCACTGCTCCGGTTTTGGCGAGAAGTTTCGTCTCGTTCAACTGATCGTCGCCGCGAATCAAAATCAAAATCGTTTTTGAATCTGCGACATAGACGAGTGTTTTGATCTGGCGGTTGGCGGGAACTTTGTAAGGTTCCTTGCTCAAGGCTTCAATGGTCACGACGCCGGGCGTGGCAAACTTTTCGATGGCCGCGCCGATTTCGCGCGCCGCCGTTTTGGGAATGCCGCTGGTGGCTTTCTCGATGTTTGCCGCGTAGCCGCAGGCTTCGCAATAGACGACGTCGTTCTCGCCGGTCTCGGCGGGAACCATGAATTCGTGCGAGTAGTTTCCGCCGATGACGCCAGTGTCGGCCTCGACGGGGAATGCCTGTAAGCCGCAGCGCGCGAAGATGCGCTTGTAGGCTTCGTAAATTTTATGGTAGCTCGCCATGGCGTTCTCGTCCGTGGTGTCGAACGAGTAGGCATCTTTCATGATGAATTCCTTGGCGCGCATCAGGCCGTAGCGCGGGCGGATTTCATCGCGAAATTTGGTGCTGACTTGGTAGAAATTTTTTGGGAGCTGGCGATAGGAATTAATTTCACCGGCGGCCAGCGTGGTGATGACTTCCTCGGCGGTCGGGCTCAAAAACCATTCGCGGTTGGAGCCGTCTTTGACTTTGAATAAAACGTCCTTGGCGGTCTCGGCGCGTCCGCTTTGCTCCCAGATTTCTTTCGGCTGGAGCGCGGGCATCAGAACTTCGACGGCTCCAGCGCGATCCATTTCTTCGCGGATAATGTTCTCAACCTTGCGCAAGGCGCGCAGGCCGAGCGGTAGAAAAGTATAGACGCCGCCTGCGAGTTTGCGGATGAGGCCGGCACGCAGCAGCAGTTTGTGCGAAACGATTTCCGCGTCAGACGGAGCTTCGCGGAGCGTAGGAATCAGAGTTTGTGTCCACTTCATGTGGCGGGAATTTTAACAGCAAACGGACAACGGAACGAAGAATTTTATTTACCGGCTTCGCGGGCGATGATTTCGCGCATGGCGGCGACATCGAACTGATCCTTCTCACGCCACGAGCCTTGCTTGAGAAAAATCAAATCTTCCGGAGAAAGATAGGCAATGCGGGTGTTGGCAGTTTCCAGAAACCGTAGGCGCGGACGGAAGTCTTCCAACAAGCGGTCGTTCATGCGGGTGAAAACATCTAGCTCGAAATCTTCAATCACGCGAATCGCACCGACCAGTTCTGAAAAATCTTCCGGCTTCAATTCGCGTGCCCAACCTTCGCCCCACTTGGTAAGGCAATCAATAAGGCGGCGAAGATTATCTGGCGTATCGGCGACGAGAATGTCTGCATCCAACGTGAGGCGCGGATAGCCGTTGAAGATGACCGCCAGCCCGCCGACGACGGCGTAGTCAACCCGATCAGCGGCGAGAGCGGCCAACAACTTTTCGAATCGGGTAGTAATCTCCCTCGGCTCGGGTGAGTGATCCATGCGCGTATTTTTTTAGAAAGCCGGTTAAATCTTCCAAGTGCGCCAGCCGCTGCGAAATGGTGGGCGTGCGCCCGACAACTTTTTTCACCGGCTGCTGCATCGGTTCAATCGGCACTTTCATCGTGGCAAAATTAGTTCTCGCCAACCGAGCCGTCAATGTTTGCTTTCACTTCACCGCATTGATCAGTGGGGCCATTCCTTGAATCCGCACTTCCAATTTGTCGCCGCTTTGGATGGGGCCGACGCCGCTGGGTGTGCCGGTGAGAATCACATCGCCGGGCAACAGCGTCATGTTTGTGGAGACGAAGCTGACGATTTGGGCGGGCTTGAAAATGAGCTGGCTGGTGTTCGAGTTCTGGCGGAGCTGGCCATTTTGGAATTGCTGGATGTTCAGATGGTTCGGATCAATTTGCGTCTCCACATACGGCCCGAGCGGCGTGAAGGTGTCGAACGATTTGCAGCGCGCCCACTGGCCGTCGGCTTTCTGGATGTGCCGATCGCTGATGTCCTGCGCGGCGGTGTAGCCGAAGATGTAGCGGGAGGCCTGCGTGGGCGACACGTTGCGAATTTTCCGGCCGATGACAATGGCCAGTTCCGCCTCAAAGTCCGTGCGATGTTGCGGAAAAGGAATTTCAATTTTCCCGCCATCCGCCAGCAGCGAGGTGGTGGCCTTCAACCAGATGAGCGGCTCCTTCGGCAATTCGCGCCCCATCTCGCGCGCGTGGTCCCGGTAGTTGATGCCCACGGCAATAATTTTGGACGGCACAATCGGCACGAGCGTCTTCACGCCCTTGCGCGGCGTGGGTTTGCGCTCGAAGGAGGGCGAGCCAAAGACGTCGCTGCACGCGCGAAAGATTTGTCCGTCCACCACTTTGGCGTAGAAAACTTCCAGTCCTTTTTGAAAACGTCCGATGGCAGCCATGATGAATTTTGGATTTTAGATTTACGATTGATGATTCAACCGCCGCCCGAAGTCTGCCGCGTAAATTGTGAATCGCAAATTGTAAATTGCTGGCGCGGCTTGCCGAAAGGGAATTGTGCCGCTACCTTGCGCGCGTGAACGGACTGACCAAACAGGAAATCACCGTGCTGTCGCTCATCGCCGCGTTGCTGCTGACCGGAATATTCGTGAAGTATTACCGCGCCACCCACCACTGATATGCAAGAAGTCAATTTTGATGAAGCGCTGGACTTGCTCCTCGCTAAAGATGCGCGCTACCCGCGCGATGCCTACCACTTTTTGAAAGAAGCGCTCGACTTCACCCAAAAGCTCATCAGCAAAGAAAACAAAGGCAAAGTCCGCCACGTCACCGGCCAGGAATTGCTCGAAGGCATCCGGCAGCACGCCCTCCAGCAATTCGGCCCCATGACTGTGACCGTGTTTGAGGAATGGGGCATCCGCACCGGGCAAGACTTTGGCGAAATGGTTTTCAACATGGTTGAGAACAGCCTGCTCGCCAAAACGGAAAAAGATTCCCGCGAAGATTTTCAGGTGAGCTACGATTTCACCGAAGCGTTTCAAAAACCGTTCTGGCCGGAAAGCAAACTCAAGGCCGCCAAAGCTGCCGCCAAATAATAATTCCGGCGAAGGCGCGATGGCCGCCCGCCGAAAAATTATTTCGCAGGATTCCAACCGTCACCCCCGCCCAAAACGGATTCGATGGTGATTTTTTCCGCTTCCGCTTTCGTCAATTGCTTTGCCCATTTGAACCGCGCCTCCGGGTTCGCGCCCGGGCCGGTGCTGTTGTATTCGGCGTAGCGTGCGGTCAATTCGTTGGTCGGATTGCGCCAGTTGTTCCAGCCTTCGGGCTTGATGTGGTCGCCCATTTCACAGTTCAAGTAAGTCACGCTCGCATACGGACGCCACGGACGTCCGAGATCGGCCAACGGCACGCTGTTGGTGTTGGCGGGAATTCCAGCGGCACTGATCCACGGCTGCGGATCGCCCGTCAGTCGGCAATTCATGAAAACAAATCCGAACGGATGATCCGGCGGCGTGTTCGCCGCCGTGATGTGGCCGCCGTTCTTGCTGTGGATTTCGCAACGGTCGAACACCGCCGCCGCCGAGCCGTAAATAAAATCCACGCGACCCTCGAGGTAGCAATTCGTGAAATACTGCCGCGCGTTGTTGATCATCAGCGTGTCCTGCCAGCCGAGCAGCCGACAATTTTTTAGCACCGCACGATCACCATCCACGCGCAACGCCAGGGCCTGGCCATGATCGCCGGAAGTGTTTTCCAGCGTGAGGTTCTCCGCGTGAAAATCATCCGCCAGCACGATGACGCCCGTGCCTTTGAAGCGTCGGTCCGTCACCGCGTTCGTCTCCAGCACATTCAGCGCGTAGGTGAGAATCGTATGTTCCATTTCCTCGCCGACGAAACGCACGTTGGGTTTGTTTTTGGGAACGATGATCTGGCCTTCATACTTGCCCGGCTTGAGAAGAATGATGAATGGCCTGGCTGAATCGTCCGGCGCGGCGGCAATTGCAGCCTGCACGGTCGTATGCGTGCCGGAACCGTCGGCGGAAACTACCGCGTCAAACCTAGTTTCCTGCGCCACGGGATTTTCATTCACCGGTTCGGCGCGCAGCACGGGCGCAAGTTCCGGCGCGGCTTTGCGCAGTTCATCCACGACCAACCGCGCAAACAGGACGCGACCTTTGAGATTCAAATGCGTTCCATCGAAGCCGCCCGTGTTCGTGCCATCCACAATTTTCGGCGGGCTAAATTCCAAACATTTTTCCGGGCCAAGTGATTCGCAAAGCTCAATGCTGCGCGCCTGCAAATCCACGAGCGGAACATTTTTCTCGGCGGCAATTTTACGAACTTCTTCCGCATACGGTGCAAGACTGGATTTGATTTTTCCGGGATGCGCCTTGTCCCATTGGCGGCGCGTGAGCGGCGTGACCAGCACCGGTTTCGCACCGCTGGCCTGCGCCTCCTCAACGTAGCTGACCATATTGCTGACAAATGTCGGCATATCCGTCGAGCGCCCCGGCTTGCCCGGCTCGTTGTTGTGGCCGAACTGGATCAAATAGTAATCGCCCTTCAACGCCAGCGCGTTCGTCCACCGGCCTTCGCGGCGGAAACTTTCCGAGCTGCGTCCGCCCTGCGACGTGTTGGTGCATCCGGCATCGGCGGTGAGAAATTGTTTGAAGCCCAGCCCCCAGCCCGCGTTGTCCGTCACGGTGGAGTCGCCGACGAGGACGAACTGGATTTTCGCCCCGGCAGAAAATCCGGTAGCAGCGATCAGGGCGGCACACAAAAATAGTTTTTTCATCGGTCGTGGCGTGGTTGGTAAAAATTGATGGAGCTGGCGGCGACGGTTGGGCGCTTGGGACGCGGGATGTTTTAGATGAGTTTGGTTTCAAAGTCCACCGGGGAATCGCCGCCAAGGCCCGCCGGCAGAAAGCTGGCCGTTTTCGCCCAAAACAACCCTTCCCGCCCCAAAATAAAGATTGTCGCCGGGACGTTCTCTGGTAGATTGCGCGTCCTCTTTCGCCGGAATTTTCGGCGGGAAGGAAAACGGCCTTCAAGTTGCCTTCGTGTGAAAGCAAGCGGCCATAATAACACCAAATAAAAATCCTGTGTTCCGCAGGATGCCTCGATTAAAACGAGGTTTTAACCAACGGAAAATTAGCAAGCATGAGCACTACTATCGGAGTCAAAGAATTGTTGGACGCGGGCGTCCATTTCGGCCATCAAACCAAGCGCTGGAACCCCAAGATGAAACCGTTCATCTTCGACGCGCGCAACGGCATTCACATCATTGATTTGAGCAAGACCGAGGCGCAGTTGCATACGGCCTTGAACTTCCTCAGCACCACCGTCCGCAAAGGCGGCAAAATCCTTTTCGTCGGCACCAAGAAACAGGCGCAGTTGACCGTCAAAGAGATCGCCAAGGAAACCGGCCAGATGTTCGTGACCGAACGTTGGCTCGGCGGCACGCTCACCAACTACGCCACCGTCAAGACTTCCATCAAGCGCCTCAAGGAAATTGAACGCATGGATGCAGACGGCTCCATCAAAGATTACGTCAAGCAAGAACAGGCCGTCATCCACCGCGAAGGCGCGCGCCTCACCAAGTATTTCGACGGTCTTCGCGACCTGGACAAAATGCCCGCCGCCATGTTCGTCGTGGACGTGAAGCGCGAACACAACGCCGTGGCCGAAGCCCGCAAGCTGAAGATTCCCATCGTGGCCCTCGTGGACACGAACAGCGATCCTGACCTCGCCGATTATCCGATCGCCGCGAACGACGACGCCATCCGTTCCGTCCGCCTCATCATGCAGGCCATCTCCCAGACCATCACGCAGGCGCGCGCGGAATTCGAATCCAAGAAAGCCCGCAAAGTGAACGAGGAAGCCCCGGCTGCCGAAGCCGCCGCCCCCGTCGCTGCTTAATTAAAAAAACTTCGTGGCGGGATGCGGAAATCTTTCTGCATCCCGCCATCAACTCTCAACTAATAACTCTCAACTTTTTTTATGGCTGAAATCACTGCTGCAAACGTAGCCAAGCTCCGCGAGATGACCGGCGTAGGCATGATGGAATGCAAAAAAGCGCTCGTCGAAGCGCAGGGCAACATCGAAACCGCCATTGACAATCTCCGCAAATCCGGCGCTGCCAGTGCTGCGAAGAAAGCCACCCGCGACGCCCGCGAAGGCGTCATCGCCCAGTTCATTTCCCCCGGCGGAAAATCCGGCGTGCTCGTCGAAGTGAATTGCGAAACCGATTTCGTTGCCCGCAACGAAGGCTTCCGCACCTTCTGCGATGACATCGCCAAGAAGATCGCCGCCGATGCGACCGTGAACCTCGATGCCGACCGCGAAGCCGCCGTGGGCAAGATGGGCGAGAACATCAAATTCACCCGCAACGCCCGCCTCGAAGTTTCTGGCAACGGCGCCGTCGCCGCCTACATCCACACCGGCGCGAAAGTCGGCGTGCTCGTCGAAGTCGGCTGCACCAATGCCGACACCGCTGGCAAAGATGAATTCAAGCAACTCGTCAAAGACATCACGCTGCAAATCGCCGCTGGTTTCCCGCACGTTGTCTCCCGCGATAATGTTTCGCCCGAAGTCATCGCCAAAGAACGCGAGATCGCCGCGAACTCCGACCGCTTGAAAGGCAAGCCCGCCGCCGCGATGGAAAAAATCCTCCAAGGCGTGCTGGACAAATTCTTTCAGACCTACTGCCTCGTGGATCAAGGCTTCGTGAAGCGCAATTCCGAAGTCAGCGTCAAGGAACACGTCGCGCAGATCAGCAAGCAGTTGGGTGACGAAATCGTCATCCGCCACTTCGTCCGCTTCCAAGTCGGCGAAAGCGCGGCGGCTTAAGTCGCACCGCAAAAATTCCAAGGCGTCCAGCAATGGACGCCTTTTTTGTTTTCGGATATTGAGGCTGGCACAGCCACCGCGAGCGGTGGATAAAATGCCGCCCCGCCCCGGAAGGCGCTTCAGAAGGACCAGTTGAAGAAGGGGAAACCCGTCGCCAGCTTGTTGGGGAATTCCTTGAACCACGGATTGTTCAGCGCCACGTTGATGAACCCCAGTTGCACCCCGCGCAGGTGCCGCGTGTAATTGACCGCGCCGAGTTGCAGGCCGCAGAAATCATCCGCGTAGTTCACATAGCCGTATTGCACCCCGGTGAAATGCCCCGTGCAAACGTTCACATACGCATCCTGGACACCCGTGAAATCCCGCTCGCAATAATTCACCGCGCCCCACTGGACGCCCCGGTAGTTTTCCGCGTAATTCACCAGCCCCAGGCTGACCCCGCAACTGTTGCCCGTGTTGCCGTTCACGAAACCGAGTTCCAGACTCGCCTGCGGGTTTTCATTCCAGATACCGAGGGAAAGGCCGTTCACCTGTGTGGTGCGCGGGAAGATCGCCACGTCCGGCACCAGCGACAGTTGAAACACCGTCTCCGCCGCCCGGCCCACACCTGCCGCGAACGACAGGCCGATGATCAAAAGAAATGTTTTTATCATACGAGAAATGTGGTTCGAAAGTTTCGCGGCGTCAACCGATTTGCCGCTCCTGATTCATGCCTCCGCCATGACCAACTCCGGCACGTCACCCGTCGCGGTCCAGGTAAGCAGCGGATAATATACCGCCCAGCACCGGAAAGCGCCCTGCTTCAGCGCCGCCATGAAACTGCCGCCTTCCGTCAGCAACTCCTGCCACGCCGCGTCCAGTTTTGCCGCCAGCTCCGGCGAGACCTTGCCGGCCAGCTCGGCCTGCCCCAACAACATCATGAATCTACTCGCACTCACCATCACCACCGCCACCGCCTTGACCAACGTCAGCTTGCGCCACACTTTCAGCGGCAGTTCGCGCACAAAGTAGCCGCCCTTCCGCCGACACAACCAGTCCAGCAACGCCTGACCACCCGGGAAATCCATCAATCTCGCCACCACCTCCAGCGGATTGCGCACCGTGCCCTGCGCCCACTGATGGATAAGCGAGAGCGACAGCATCAGTTCCGCCGCGATTTTTTTGCAACCGACCTTTTTGAACAAGCACCGCAACACTTCATACGATTTCATGTTGATACCTTTCTCTGGATGGTTTGGTTGAACGCCGATGAAACATTCCCGCCACGGGCTGAAGCTGCGCCGGCCAACGGTGGGAACGGAAAATTTTCTAAATCATCTTCCGTTGAGTGGCAAGCGGGAAAATCAGCCCTTCTCCGCCTTGGGGAGAAGGTGGCGAAGCCGGATGAGGTGGGGCACATACTCCTCCCGCCGCAGGAACGCCCGCGCTGAACTCGTTTTCATCCCCGCAGCCTGACAC
>JBEEMY010000029.1:0-11101 GCA_041192415.1 Verrucomicrobiota bacterium
GGCGGTGGCGTGGTCGGCGGGAAAGTGAATCGCCCACGGCAGATCGCAGGGATAGCCGTAGCAGCAGCCGTTCATCAGGCAGCCGATGCGACCAAAGACGCTGCCGAGCGCGATGCTGGGCGCGAGGATGTCGGCGATTTTCCAGACAGGCAGTTTTTTCCAAGCGAGATAGCCGCTGCCAGCCAGCGCCGCGCCAATCAGTCCGCCGTAGAAAACCAGCCCGCCGTGTTGCACCATGAAAATTTCCGAGAAGGGCTGGCTCGCAAATTCCTGTTTCCAATACGTCGTCACATAAACCGTGCGCGCGCCAGCGATGCTGCCGAACATCTTCACGCGGCGGGCGCGGCGGGTGGCGGTCCATAAGCCAGCGAGAAAGCCCAGCGCCATCATCACGCCATACCAGCGGACGGGCAGCGAGCCGAGTTGAAACGCAATCGGATGCACGGCGGGAAGTTAGACTGGCGCGCGGCAAATAGGAATTTGAAATTGAATTGGGTTGGCGTGTCCGCTGGCTGGGTTCTGAAAATTCAGTGTTCATTCCCGCGCGGCCAATTATCATGCGGGCAAGATGAACAAGCTTTTGTTGATTGATGATGAAGAAGACGTGCGCTATTCGCTGGAGCGGATTCTCGCTTCGGAGGAAATTGAACTCGCCACCGCCGCCAGTGGCGAAGAGGGATTAAAGGTCATCCCTAAATTCAAGCCCGACCTCGTGCTCATGGACGTGCGCATGACCGGCATGACCGGCATGGAAACGCTCCGCAAAATCCGCGAGAACGATCCGAAATTGCTCATAATTTTGATGACGGGTTATGGCACAACGCAGATGACCATCGAAGCCATGAAACTTGGGGCTTACGATTTTCTGCTCAAGCCATTCGACATCCCCAAGCTCAAAGAAGTCATTGCCAGCGCACTCAAAGCTGCCCGCGACATGAAGCAGGTTGTTTCCTTTCAACCGCTGCTCAACTCGGAAGATTACGAACTAGGCTTTGTTGGTGGCGCGGCCTCCATGCAGCAGGTTTTCAAAACCATCGGGCAACTTGCGGCCACCGATGCCACCGCCCTCATCACCGGCGAAAGCGGCACCGGCAAGGAACTGGCCGCGCGGGCGATTTATTGTCACAGCACACGCAGCACCCAGCCGTTCATTGCGATCAACTGCGCCGCCATTCCCGAACAGCTTTTGGAAAGCGAATTGTTCGGCCACGAACGCGGCGCGTTCACCGGCGCGGCCGTCCAGCGCATCGGCAAATTTGAGCAGTGTAATAAGGGCACGATTTTTCTGGATGAAATCGGCGACATGACGCCGGCCACGCAGACAAAAATTCTCCGCGTGCTGCAATCCGGCACGTTCGAGCGCGTCGGTGGCAACGCGCCCATCAAGGTGGATGTCCGCGTCATCGCCGCGACGAACAAACCGCTGGAAGCGGCCGTGGCCGCGCGCCAGTTCCGCGAAGATTTATTTTACCGGCTCAATGTCGTGCGGATTCACCTGCCGCCATTGCGCGAGCGCCGCGATGACATTCCGCTGCTGGTGAATTATTTTCTCGAAAAAATTTCTCGCGAACAAAACCGCAAGCCGAAATCCATCGCCAGTGCCGCCATCAAGCTGTTGGAAAAATACCACTGGCCCGGCAACGTCCGGGAATTGGAAAACGCCATCCGCCGCGCCCTCGTCCTCGCCAAGAGCGACGCAATTTTGTCCGGCGATTTGCCGCCGGAAATTTCCGGCGCCGCCACCGGGGTTGCCGCGCCACCAGCCACCATCGGTGCTGGCGATGCCACCGCGACGGATGCCGCCGCCATCGCCCGCCAGTTATTTCAATGGGCCAAGCGCGACCCGAAACTAAAAATCATTCCCGCCGTCGAACGCGAGTTGGTGATTCAAGCCTTGAAGGAAACAAATAATAATCAGGTTCACGCCGCCAAGATGCTGGGCATCACCCGCGCCACCTTGCGGAAGCGGATTGAGAAATTTGGGATTCAACGCGAGCTGAATGTGAAATGAATCCGGTGAAAAATTCCGAGCGGAACTGGATGCCGCTGGCCGTCAGTGTTTTTGCCGCTTGGATTATCACGGCCTTGCTTACGGATTTTGTGCTTTATGCGGATGGCGCGCATGAGTTCATCAAAGTTTTGGAAAAGCAGGATTTTATGTCGCTCTGGTGGTCGCGACATTTTTCATATTGGATTTATGAAATTCCGCTGGTGTTGGCCATCAAGCTGGGCGTTACCGATCTATCCTGGCTGCGGTTTGCCTATGGCGTGGGCTGTTTCCTGCCGTGGCCGTTGGCGTTAACCATCTGCTGGCGGATCTCGCCGAAAAATTTCTGGCTGGCGGCGGCGGGCTGTGCGGCGGGCTACTTGAACGGAGCCTATATGCCGGTGGGTCAGCATTGCGTGACTCATGCGATGTTTTGGCCGGCACTGTTTGTCCTGCTGTTCGCGCAGCCGATCAAGTTTGGTTCCGCGCTAATTTTGCTGGCCATGGCCACCGGGCTGCAATTTGGATACGAATCGCAGACATTTTTTTCAATCCCGCTTTTTGGCCTCGCACTGTGGCGGGCTTACCAGGAAAAAATCGCAAACCGACGGCTGGCTTGGCTTTATTTTTTGGTGGTCGCCGTTTTGTTTTTATCCAGCGTGCTGAATGGTGTGTTTTCGTTGCTGATGCCGGAAGCACCGGCCAATCTGCAAGGCTTCAAAAAAGGAACCTTGGCTATGCTGACCAATCCCGGCTGGACGGTTGGATTGACCATGCTGCTGGGTTTGCTGGCGGTGCTGGCGTGTGCCTCGGAAAAAATCTGGCGGGCGACGACCAGTCTGGGCGGGTTTGGTTTTACCGTCATCGGCATCTTGATTTGGGGTGGCTGGCCGGTGCTGGCTTCAAATCAACTGGACACGGGCGTGCAATACGACCATCGCTCGATGAATTTATTCGTGCCTATGGCGCTGCTACCGCTGGGCTGGGTTTTGGCCTTTCGGCCTGATTGGCTGACGCCGTATGTCGCGCGCTTAAAATCGTTGGTTGCCGTTTTGCTGCTGGCGCAATCGCTTTGGCATTTTTCATGTGCCTGCCTTTGGTATAGCGACACGGTTTCCATGCGCCAAGTATTGACCACCAAACAAGGCGTTTACCCGGTGCATGGCACGGTGATGGCGGCTCACGGGATGCTGGGGCGCGATTTGCATGCTGATGCCATTGGCGGGCGCTTTGACTGGTCGTGGCCATGTTTGAGCATCGCCCTCTCGCCAAAGCATGATGTCGGCTGCTTGATTTGTTCGGAAATCTTTCTGGATCCGGTCATGCGGCAACGTTGCTGGCAGCCATTTGATCCATTTCAGCCGACCACGCTACCAAAACTGGAGCGTTACGGGATAAATTACTCCAACTACACGGCCAAGCTTCAGCAGCAACTGACGCCAAATTAAATTGAGCGCAAATGCGTGAAAGCCTGTCTTGACGCAAGGCACTTTGTTGCTATTCTCACCGACTCATTATTTGGCCACAGGCCAGTTTGATTTAATTTTATGAAACGCCAGTATCAACCGTCGAAAGTCCGCCGTAAACGCCAGCACGGATTCTTGAACCGCAACTCCACCAAGAGCGGCAAGGCCACGTTGGCTAACCGCCGCCGCAACGGCCGCAAGCGCCTCACGCCGGTTTGATTTCGTGAACGCCGCGCCGAAACGCCTGCGCTTGGGCCGCCCCTCGCGGCTCGCGCAAAGCCGCGATTTCGCGCGCGTCCGGCAGCAGGGCGAACGCCTCACCCTCGGTTGCCTCATTGCCAACTGGAGCAAGTTGCCGCTTGGCTGTGCGCCCAAACTGGGAGTCGTCACCAGCAAAAAAATCGGCGATGCCCCCGTTCGCAGTCGCGCCCGGCGGTTGCTCCGTGAAAGTTTCCGGCTGCATCAGCATGAATTCACCCAGCCGATTGAACTGGTCTTGGTCGCGCGCAATTCCATCGCCCAAAAAGATTTTGCCGGAGTGGAAAAGGATTTTCTCGCCGCGCTGAAACGCGCAAACTTGCTGAAGAACTGAATTGTGAACCCGCTCCAGCACATTTTAATTTTCGCCGTGCGCGCGTATCGCCTCACGATTTCCCCCGCGCAGATTTTTTTATTCGGTGCCAGCGGCTGTCGTTTCACACCGACCTGTTCGCAATACGCGCTGGACGCGGTGCAGGCGCATGGTGCGCTGACGGGCAGTGCGCTCGCGGCTAAACGCATCTGCCGCTGCCATCCGTGGGGTGATTGCGGCCACGATCCGGTGCCGGCCAAGCCGTTCACCATTCACGCCTCACGTTTCACTTTTTAATTTCATGGATAAAACAGGAATCATCGTTGTATCAATCTGCGTCTTGCTGCTGGGTTGGTGGTTTGTGGATCAGAACAAAGTCGCGCAGGCCACCGCGCATTGGCAGCAGACCAATCAACTCGCCAAGGTGCAGGCGCAACTCATCGCCGCTGCCAGTTCGAGCAACGCTCCGGCAGCCACCGCTGCCACTGCTGCCGTCAACACCGCAACCACCGCCATCATGCCCGTGTTCGACATGAACACGCCGGAGCAGACCATTGTGCGGACGAATGGCCGGGCGCGCTACACCTTCACCTCGCGCGGCGGCGGTTTGAAACTGGTCGAGATGCTTGACTATCCCGAAACCATTTCCGCGCGCTGGAAAGGCCAGATCCACAACGCCGCCGCGCTCGCCTCGCTGAACACGCAAGCAGCGGTTCCCGTCCTCGCAGTGTTGGGCGATCCCAGTTTGGTCGGCGACGGCAATTTCACTTTGACCGCGTCTGGCAACGGCGTGCGCGCGGAAAAAATCCTCGCGAACGGCCTCGTGCTAGCGAAGGAATTTCAATTCAGTTCCAACTTTCTGGTCAACGCCAGCGTGAGTTTGAAGAATACCTCCGGCCAGTCGGTCGCGCTGCCCGCGCAGGAAATCGTCGTCGGCACGGCTACGCCGATGGACGCGGACGATGTGGGCAACCTCTGGGGCGCGATGTGGTGCGATGGCACGAACGCAACGGACAATCCCATTCCGAATTTTTCCGGCAGCATGGGCTGTTCGCACGGCACGCCGAAAACGGAAATCCGCGCGGGCGCGGGCAACGTGGTTTGGGCGGCGGCGCACAACCAATTTTTCGCGCTCATGGCGATGCCGAAGGATGCGGCGCATGAAATGGTTGCGCGTCCGGTGCCGTTGCCGCGTTTTCAAGATGTGGGCATCGCCACGAATTCGCCCGCGCCGCAAGGCGTCCAGACCGCGCTCGTTTATCCGGCGCAGACCCTCACGGCTAATTCCTCCGTGGAGCGGCAAATCGTTTTGTTCGCTGGCCCGAAAGAATTTCGCACGCTGTCGGTCATCGCCAGTGATTTGAAAAACCACGCCGACGAGGTGATGAATTTCGGCACAGGTTTCGCCAGCTTCTGGGGCGTGGGAACATTTTTCGCCAAGCTGCTGCTGTCGGGCATGAATGCGATCCACGATTTGACCAAGCTCGGCTACGGCTGGACAATCGTCCTCATCACAGTGCTCATCAAGCTGCTGTTCTGGCCGTTGACGGCGAAGAGCACGCGTTCGATGAAAAAAATGCAGGCGCTCGCGCCGGAGATGGCCGCGCTCAAGGAAAAATACAAGGACGACGTGCAGAAGCAGACGCAGAAGACGTGGGAGCTTTACAAGAAACACAAGGTCAGCCCCATGAGCGGCTGTTTGCCAATGCTGGTGCAGATGCCGGTGTTCATCGGTTTCTTCATCATGATCCGCAGCGCGATTGAATTGCGCGGCGCGAGTTTTCTGTGGGCGGCGGATTTGTCCAAGCCGGACACGCTGTTCATGATTCCGGGCATCACCTTCCTGCCCTTCATCAGCACGCCGGATGGAATGCCGTTCAACTTGCTCCCGTTGTTCATGGGCGGCGCGATGCTCTGGCAGTCGCACCTCACGCCGGCATCGCCCGGCATGGATCCCGCGCAACAAAAGATGATGCGCTGGCTGCCGGCAATTTTCATTTTGTTCCTCTACAACTATTCGTCCGGCCTCGCGCTCTACTGGACAGTCAACAACCTGCTCACGATTTTACAGACCAAGCTGACGAAGGCGAACGCGCCGGTGGTTGCCGAGGCAACTCCGGCATTGACGACCGCGCCGAAAAAGAAAAAATAGCGCCGAAGAATTTCCCGGCTATCAACCATCAACTTTTAACTATCAACTGACGATGCCCGCGCACCCCAAAGAAATTGTTGAAAAGCTCCTCGGCGCGCTGGGCTTCCCGGCGACCGTGGCGGAAAAAATGTTTGATGGCGAACTCACGCTCGACGTGACGACGGACGATGCCGGACGTTTGATTGGTCGCCAAGGTCAGACGCTCGCCGACTTGCAATACCTCACCAACCGCATTTTGTTTCAGCAGGATCAGAGCGCGCCAAAAGTGACCGTGGATGTCGGCGGCTATCGCACGCAGGCGCGCGAGGCGCTGATCCAGAAGGCCAAAGATGCCGCCGAAAAAGTCCGCCGCTACGGCGACGCCGTGGAACTCGAGCCGATGGGTTCCTTCGACCGCCGCATCGTGCATCAAGCCTTGCGCGCCGATCCCGATGTGGAAAGCCACAGCGTGGAAGTGGACGGCACGGAGAAGAAAGCTTTGATTCTCCGCCCGCGCCGCAAATGAACCGGTTGGAAAAATTTTGAAAATAAAACGCGGACAAGTGATTGCCCGCGTTTTTTGCTGTTGACGTTGGGTGGTGGTGACAAACAATCATGCCCATGAATCCGAGCCTTGTCGGCGGCATCTTGTTCGTGTCCGGGTTGTTGATTTTTTGCTTCGGCGGGCTTGGGTTTCTCGTGGCTGCGTTTCGTGAAAGCATCTGGTGGGGTCTTGCCTGCCTGTTGATCCCCATCGTGCAATTATTCTTTTTGATCGTTCACTGGCAGTCAGCCAAAAGACCATTTGCCTATCAAGTCTTCGGGTTCGCCCTGATGATCATAGCCTTCATCATCAGCCCGCAGACTCTGCATCATTGGTAAAAAATCGAACATGGACCTTGCGGACAAATAAAAAAAGCGCGGACAATTTTGTCCGCGCTTTGGTTTTTTCCGTTGGAAATTTTTCTACTCCACAATCTTCAAAGTGAACGTCTTGGAAGCCTCGCTGTTCGGCTGCGGGGCGGTGCCGAAGTTGTTGTAGAGGTAGTCGAACTTGAATTTGTAATCCACCGAGCTGGCTCCGGCTGGCACTTGGACGAGGCCTTCCCAGCGGTTGCGCACGAGCGGCACCGGCCGCAGCGGCGACGGCTGGCCATTGACGATGACGTAAGGCTTGATGCTCTCCCAACGCAGCGCCTGCTGGTCGGAATTGAAGGCGACCTCGACCGGATAAAGGTTGTTCGCATTGCGCAGCTGCTGGTTGGGCGTGAGCCGCGTGAACTGGCCGGTCGTGCAGCCAGCAAGCAGCAGGACGGGCAAAAGCATTAAAATTTTCTTCAACATAGCGCGGAAGCATGGCAGAAAATGCGCTTCCTTGTAAAGTTGGATTTCCGAACTTGAACGGTGGTTTCGTTTCGGCAATGCTCTCGCACACGAATTCCCTGAACCGCCTCGCACCCCAACTGCTTTTTATCTATGAGTTTCAATTCCGTGAACGAACAAATCGGACGTCATCGCTGGACGATTTGTGGGCTAATCTTTGCTGCTACCACTATCAATTATCTCGACCGCAACGTCCTCGGCCTGCTCAAGCCCGTGCTGACGGCGCATGGCGTGTTCGGCGAGGACAAGGCACAAGAGGTAAACTATTCGCGCGTGGTGATTTGTTTCCAGTTCGCCTATGCCATCGGCCTGCTCTTTGCCGGCAAGATCATTGACAAAGTCGGGACGAAAACCGGTTACGCGTGGGCCTTGATTGGCTGGAGCTTCGCCGCCATCGGCCATGCGTTTGGTCACCACACTTGGAGCTTTGGGTTCTGGCGCGCGGCCTTGGGCGTGACGGAAGCTGGTAACTTTCCCGCTGCCAACAAAGCCATCGCCGAATGGTTCCCGAAAAAGGAACGCGCCTTCGCCACCGGCCTCTACAACTCCGGCGCGAATGTCGGTGCAATTGTGGCGCCGTTGACCGTGCCTTACATCGCGAGCGAGTGGGGTTGGGAATGGGCCTTCATCTTGACGGGCGTGGTCGGCTTCACCTGGCTGGCGTTTTGGTATCCGCTCTACGCCTCGCCCGCCGCCAAGTTGCAAAGCGGAAAACTTTCCCAGTCGGAATATGATTTCATCCACAGCGACGTGGACGAACAGGAAGCCGAGCGCGCCGATGTCGCCAAAGTAAAAGTCTCGTGGTTCAAACTGCTGACGTTCCGCCAGACGTGGGCGTTCGTCGTCGGAAAATTTCTGACCGACCCGATCTGGTGGTTCTTCCTGTTCTGGCTGCCGTCGTTCCTGAATGGAGAAAATGCGCGCAAGATCAAAGCATTCATGGCCGCATTTCCGACCGATGCGAATACGCTCAAGGTGAACGAGTATCTCGCCGCGCATCCAGGCTACACCGGCGATCTCTCCAAAATTGCCGGCGTGGCTTTTCCCGATGTCATCAGTTGGCAGCTCGCCGTGGCGGTCGTCTATTGTATCTCCACCGTCGGTTCGATTTCCGGCGGCTGGCTGCCGAAGAAATTGATCAACGGCGGCATGGACGCCAACAAGGCCCGCAAGACCGCGATGTTCATCATCGCGTTATTCCCGCTCACCGTGCTCCTCGCGTCACGCCTCGGTGCCATCAACACTTGGTATGCTGTATTTACCATCGGCATCGCCTGCGCTGCACATCAAGCATGGTCGGCAAATATTTTCACGACGGTATCCGATATGTTTCCCAAAAAAGTTGTCGCTTCTATCACCGGAATCGGCGGCATGGCGGGTTCCATCGGCGGCATCATGATCGCGTATCTCGCCGGCCTGATGCTTCAGCACTACAAAGATCTCGGCAAAATCGAAATTGGCTACGGTATCATGTTTGTGATTTGCGGCGTGGCCTACATCACCGCGTGGACGCTGATGCACCTGCTCGTGCCGAAGTTTAAGAAAATCGTTTTGTGAGCCGCTGACAACTTTCAGCAAAGCAAAAGCCCGTTGAAGAAAATCTTCAACGGGCTTTTTCCTTAAACTCCGTTTCCTCCGTTTGCTCCTGTTCAATTCGGCTCGCGAATCAAATCGTCTGACTCAAATAGCCGCCGTCCACGCGGATGTCTGTGCCGGTGACAAATGAACTCGCCGCGTGTGACGCGAGAAAAATACACGCGCCGATCAGTTCCTTGGATTCGCCGAAACGGTTCATCGGCGTGTGGCCCCAGATGGCTTTGGTGCGAGCCGTGGGCGAGCCGTCGTCGTTGAAGAGCAGCTTGCGGTTTTGTTCTGCCGGAAAAAATCCGGGCGTGATGGTGTTCACGCGCACGCCTTTGGTAGCCCACTCGCGCGCGAGAAACTGTGAGAGGTTCAGCACGGCCGCCTTCGCCGCCGAGTAGCTCATCACGCGCGACAGCGGCAAATGCGCCGACACGCTCGCGATATTGATAATGCTGCCCTTGCCGCGTTTGGTCATCGCGGGACCAAACTCCTGACACGGCAAAAATGCGCCGCCAATGTAATTCAAATCCAGATTCGCTTGGAGCGCTTCGAGTGAGATATTTTCAAACGGATTTTCCGCCGTGACCGTCACCTTCGGGTCGTTGCCACCGGCGGCGTTCACGAGAATCGTGGGCGCGCCGAGCGCGGCTGCAATTTTCTTGTGCGCTTCACCAAGACTCGCGCGCGAACTGGCGTCGCAAGTGAAAAACGCCGCCTGACCGCCCGCGTCGGTGATCGCTTTGACGCGGGCTTGGCCGCGCTCTTCATTGCGACCGAGCACGGCGACTTTCGCGCCCGCCGCAGCGAGGCCGTCAGCCAACGCCCCGCCCAATACGCCCGTGGCACCGATGACAATGGCGACTTCGCCTTTAAGAGAAAAAATTTCTGTATTCATATTTTTGTTGGTAGGGCTGACCCGCTGGTCAGCCAAAAAAGGCGGCGCAGCAGCGCCGCCCTACCTGGGTTAATTTTACCGCTGCACGCGAGCGCCGCCGCCGCCGATGGTTTTTTCCACTTCCTTGCGCGTGGCCATGCTCGTGTCACCGGGCGTGGTCGAAGCGAGCGCGCCGTGGGCCGCGCCGTATTCAACCGCCTTCTGGGCATCGTTGAATTCCATGAAACCAAATTGCACGCCGGAGGCGAAGCTGTCGCCACCGCCAACGCGGTCGAGGATTTCGAGGCCGGGATATTGCTTGCTCTCGTGGAATTTGCCGTCGTGCCAGAGAATCGCGCTCCAGTCATTCTTCGTCGCGGTGATGACGTGGCGCAGCGTGGTCGCGGCCACCTTGAAGTTGGGAAACTCTTTCACGGCCGTCTCAATCATCGCCTTGAAAGCGTCCGTTTCGATGTGGCCGAGCGTTTCCTGGCCTTTGACGGCGAAGCCGAGCGAGGCGGTGAAATCCTCTTCGTTGCCGATCATCACGTCCACATACTTCGCAATCTCGCGATTCACTTCCTGCGCCTTCTTGAGGCCGCCGATGGTTTTCCAGAGCGAGGGGCGGTAGTTCAAATCGTAGCTGACAATCGTGCCATGTTTCTTCGCGGCCTTGACGGCCTCGACGGTCAATTCCGCCGTGGAAGTCGAGAGCGCCGCGTAGATGCCGCCGGTGTGAAACCAGCGCACGCCGACCTTGCCGAAGATGTGATCCCAATCAATGTCGCCGGGCTTGAGCTGCGAGGCGGCGGTGTTGCCACGGTCGGGATTGCCGACCGCGCCGCGAATGCCGAAGCCGCGTTCGGTGAAATTCAAACCGTTGCGCACGGTGCGGCCGATGCCATCGTCTTCGCGCCATTTGATGAAGTCGGTGCAGACGCCGCCCTGCATGATAAAGTCCTCAACCAAATGGCCGATTTCATTGTCCACGAACAAACCTGCCCCGATGATAGGCGAATCGCCCAATCTGCCGCGCATTTTGAAGCCCATGCCGCTTGTGGTACACGCACCTGATAAATTGCCAGCCGCATCTAAAGCGATAGTG
>JBEEMY010000030.1:0-10835 GCA_041192415.1 Verrucomicrobiota bacterium
GGTGGAAAACACCAGTCGCCATAAGTGTTCCGCGGCATGAGATCGTTCTCCAGATACTTCGCCATGTAATCCGTCCAGTGCTTCAGCGAGTCGTAGTGCTGCTGCAAAATTCCGATGTCGCCGTATTGGTCATACATCATGTGCGGAACAATCATGTAAGTGCTGGCCCAGACGATGCCATCCTGATAGAGCGGCCAGAAAGCCGGACAAACATCTGGCACGCTGCCGTCGGCGCGTTGCGCGTCGTTGATGTCCGTCAGCCATTGGGCATACAGCGGCGCGAGGTTGAACAGATACGTTTCACCTTTGGAAACTTCCTGCCGGTCGCCCATCCAGCCTTGGCGTTCGTCGCGCGGCATATCGGTGGGCATACTGCGATAGTTGTCCCGCGTGCCCCAATAAATGTTGTGGTAAATCTGATTGATCAATGGATTGGAAGTGGCGAACTCGCCGACTTTGGGCAACGCGTCGTGAACCACCTTGCCTTCAATCGCATTCAACTCCGGCTTGCCGGGAAAACCTGTGACTTCAACGAAACGAAACCCGTGATGTGTAAAGCGCGGCTCGTAAGTTTCAACGCCTTTACCTTTGAGCGTGTAGCTATCTTCAGCCTTCGCACTCCTCATGTTGGCGGTATAAAGCGAGCCGTCGGGATTGAGTTCTTCCCCGTGACGCAGTTTTACCACCGTGCCCGCCGGGCCGCTGACTGTCAAATGACACCAGCCCGCCATGTTTTGGCCGAGGTCAAAAATATAAATGCCCGGCTTGGGATTGGTGACGGCAATGGGCTTGAGCGTTTCCACGACACGAATCGGCTCGCCGATTTGCGCCGACAAAACCGGTGCACCGGGTTTCACCAATTCCACCGGCTGCCATTTGGAATCATCGAACTTGGTCTGGCTCCAGCCGGGCATTTCCATCCGCGCGTCATAAATTTCGCCGTCAAATTCATTGTTGGCGCGGATCGGGCCGGTGTCAGTCCCCTTCCAATTTTCATCGCTGACAACTTGCGACGTCGTGCCGTCGGTGTATTCGACGTTCAACTGCAAGCGCAGTTTCGGATAACCGAACGTCAAACATTCTGCGGGCACGCGCACGCGCGGCGCATAGTAACGTCCGTTGCCGAGCATAACGCCCACGGCGTTTTCACCGCGCCGGAGTTGCTCGGTCACATCGTAAGTCACATAGAACGCGCGCTTGTCATACGCGGCGATGGCTGGCGACAACACGTCATCGCTCACCTTCTGTCCGTTCAGATACAATTCAGAAAGCCCCACGCCACAGACGTAAGCCGTGGCGCGACGCACTTTTTTCTCCACGGAAAATTCGCGGCGCAGGTGACGTGCGGACAAAGGACGGTCGTCGCTCTGAATGATGCCCCAGGACTGCGTTCCATATTCGCCGAGCAATTTGGCGTTCGTCCATGCTGCGTCATCAAAGGCCAGCGTCGTCCATCCGGTTTCAGCATTCGTCGCCGATTTCCAACCTTCGCCCGTAGTGAACGTCAGTGGAGTTCCAGATTTGAATTCAACCTTGAGCTTGGCCAGCACCCCGGCGGGATTCGGATGGTTCCCCACATTGCGCGCCGCCACCGCCAAAATGTTTTCCCCCGGTTTCAGCAAGACGCCAATGGCAAACTTTCCCGGTTCGGTCCAGTGTGTGCCTTTGCCCGCCGCCTGACCGTTGACATACAAATCGAATTGATCGTCCGCAGTAATTTCAATCGTCGCTGCGCTCACTGTCTCGTTCGCTGGCAATTCAAAAACGCGACGAAAGTAGCGTTCACAAACCGGCGCGCTCTCCGCCGGATTGCCTTCAGGAAACCAAATCCATTGCGCGCCGCCGAAATCTTTTGCCTTCTCGCCCTGATCCAACCCGATCCATTTTCCCTGCCAGTCGCTTTGCTCCAGCAATCCCATGCTCCATTTGGCCGGCGCACTCCAGTCCGAGGCCTTGCCGTTTTTATCCCAAACTTTCACCTTCCAAAAGCATGGCGCGCCGGATGTCAGCGGCTTGCCCGCATAGACAATGTTAACCGTTTCGTCGCTAGAAATTTTCCCGCTGTCCCATAAATCTCCCTTGCCCGCTTTCAAAAGTTGCTCGCTGCTCGCAACCAGAAGTTGATAGGCGATCTGTGCTTGATCGCGTTCGTCCGATTCCACCTGCCAGAACAAACGCGGCTGCGCCACGTCCAGTCCCAGCGGATTAACGCGGTATTCACACTGCAACTTCACCGGCGCAATTGACGCCAGCGATTGAAAGGCAGTTAGCATCGTAACGCTGATGGCAAAAAGCGTCAGTCGCAGATTTTTTTTGAACATAGGATTTGGATTCACAGATTAGAATGTGCCCTTACAGCGATAGAACGAGTTTTCCGGATTGGTTGGGCGTAAGTCGAATCGTGCCCGTCCCCAGTTGCTGACAAGCGCCGGAGTGCGGAGCGATTTTGAGTTGATAGTCCAAGCCAGAAAAATGGTAGGTGACGGCGCTCGGCGTCACGGTTTGCACGGCCGCTTTCTGTTTTTCACCGCCGACCATTTCGCAGGCCCAACGCAAAGGCTTCCCCTGTCCGTCCACGCCGGTGAACGTGACTTTGCTTTCACTGCAAGTGATGACAAAACTTCCGCCACCGCGCAGCGGCTGGGTGATGCTCAAATCGGTTCGGCTTAGTTCCTTGATTGCCGGATTGCCTTCCGCAGCCATCTTCGTTGCTTCTCCATTGGTTGAAAGCAACACCGGCCAGATACCGGCTTTTTCCTTTCCCGACCAGCGCGCCCCGTCCATCACGGCCAACGTGCCACATTCCAAAGAACTGTTGGTGAGTGCGACTGCGTGGGTTGTCGAAACCACTTTTTCATCGAAACGATGCAAGTCACGAATGAAAAAAGTGTCGTTCTCCCACAATACATTCAGGCGATAAAAACGGCTGTCATACCAAACGGTTTTGCGGTCTTGATGTTTCCAATCTTCCAGCGCGACGACGGAAGTTGGCGGTGTGACCGCAAAATGTTTGCGAAACCATTTACCTGTCTGCGCCAGACTTTGAACTTGAATCTCCCCAGCCTTGGCTTGCTTGGCCAGCAGCGCGATTTGCAACGTCAGTCCCGTTTTCATCGCGTCCCAACCAAACGCATTTTCTTGTCCGGCCTGCGTGTAAGCAAAGGCCAGCGGCGGCTGTTCAATCAATTCTTTCATGAACCATTCCACCCATTGCTCCGAACCACCGGCGGCGGGATAGACTGGTTCGAGCGTCCACATTCCCGGCGTGGTGCCGTGTTGATAAATGGGGTCGCTGCCCAGCATCCGAAAGATGGGCACATTGATTTGTCCGGTCTTCGTCTGCGCCGGCATATACGCGTTGAGCTTGCTTGGATAGTAAGCCTGGTTCCAATAACCGCCCCAGAGCGTGTAGCCATCCGTGCCGACCTGATCTTTGCAATTGCACGAGGCGATGATGCCGTAGCGCTCCGCCATGTAAGCCAGAGTAACCTCATCAATAAACCAAGAGCCGACGGTGCGCGGGTAATAACCAAAGATCGTTTTGAAATCTGTCATATAGACATCCACCAGTTTACGGCGTTCGTCGGGCGTGTAGCCCGGAGAAAAGCCGACGTTCGCGGTGGAATCCCATTCGTGGTCATGTCCGCGCCATTTCAGGCCGGCCTTTTCCACCAACGGACGCGGCAGTTCCCACCACGCCGCGATTTCGTCTTTGGTTCCTAATTTTTCTTTCAGCAGCTTTTGATAGCGGGGGTTGATCAACGCATCATATTGTAACGCCCAAGTTGCCGGCAGGCCGGTGGGTTTGATCAGCTCAATCTGTTTCCGGGTCGCTTCAAAAAGAATTTCCTCCGAATCGGCCAGCCGGTAATCCGAGTTGCGGATAAAGTTATAGAGGTTGACGATGCGTGGTTCGCCGATTTTCGCTGGCGGCTGAATGTCGGCAAAAGACGCATGGGCAGACGCAAGCCAGTAGAGCAGACCAGCCAGAAATACGTCCATGGTTGATCTGGATTTCATCGGGAGATAAAAAAATGTTACAGCCAGGTTGAGGCGAGGCGATTTTTCCGGGCTAAAGTGATTGAGCGTTGCCATTGGAAACTATCCTTTGAGTTTGGGCAGCGAGCGCAATCGCCATTGGCCGGGCGTCAAACCCATTTTCATTTTGAAGAACCGGCAGAAATAATGTTCGTCGTCGAACCCCGCCAGTTGCGCGATTTCTTTCACGCTCTGCGTCGTCTGCGTCAGCAAATTACGCGCACGCACGAGGCGCAATTCCAACAGATACTGATGCGGACTGGAACCCGTGTGCTGCTGGAACGTGTGGCGGAACGAGCTATAACTTATGTTCAATTCGCGGGCGAGCGCGTGTGCATCCAGTCCGCCCTCCAAATCGGTCTGCATCTTCGCAATCGCTTTTTGAACAATCAGCAATGCCTGATCATCACCCGCCAACCCGGTCTGCTGCCCGGAATAAAGCAGCCCCAGCATTTGCGCGGTAAAACCCGCCATCACCTGCTGCAACGCCGGACGATTCAATTTAATGATCGCAACCAACTCGGTAAAAAGGTTCAGCCAGCGTTCTTCCTGTCCCGGCTTGAACACCGGGGCGCGTGCTGAAAAAAATTTATTTTTTGTCCAGTGCCGCGCGACGTCGCCGTCAAAACCAACCCAGTGCTCGTTCCAGCCCGTTTTGGGATCGGGCCGGTAGCGATGCCAGACTCCGGGAAACAGGAAAATTACCTGACCGGCCTCAATGGTCTGCGGGGCGCTATGCCGCGATTCAAAAATTCCGCGCCCGTGCGAGATATAGACCAGCTCGTGATCATACAACACTCGGCCCTTGGTCCAGTCAAAGTTGTATTCTTTCGGATGCCCTGCCGGAGGATAAGACTCGCCCGGAAGAATCTGCGCCCGACCAGCGGTCGTCACAAACCAGCCCCATTTCCGGTCGCGCGCGCTGACGGGAAAATATCGGGAAAAGTTTTTTTGGCTCGCTTCCATGTTTGATTTCAAATCGCGGTTTAGATTATTTCGGCAACAAGGCGGCCAAATCCTCGTGCGGCCGCGCGATGACGTGCGCCGCAATGAGTTTGCCCAACTGGCCAACGGCTTTCGCGCCTGCGTCAATCGCCGCTGTCACCGCTGCAACATCGCCGCGCACAATCACTGTGACATACGCCGCGCCGATTTTTTCTTTGCCCACCAGCGTGACGTTGGCGGACTTCAACATCGCATCCGTGGCTTCGAGAATCGCCGTGAGGCCTTGCGTTTCGAGGATGCCAATGGCTTCTTGCTTTGCACTCATAATTTCATTTTGGTTCTGCGAAAAATCATTCGGTAAAAACTGGTCGCGTCCGCCATAAAGCGGGTTCTGCGCGTTCGGAAAATTCATCAATCGCGCCATCCCCGCGTCGGGCTTGGCGATACATTTTGTGATCGCCGTCGCGCCCATTTCTTCCGCCCGCTGCGCGCCAACTGCCAATGCCGATTGCACCGCCGCCACATCGCCCGCGAGCCGAATCATCAAATTTTCATTACCCGTCGTTTCAATCCCGAGCAAGCGCACCTTCGCCGACTTGACCGCCATATCCGCCACGACGGCCGTGATGCCAAGCGACGGAACTTCGATAAATCCCAGCGCGCTCATTGGCCGAGCTTCTGCACCACCGCGCGCACAATGGAATCCACATCCAGCGCGCCGTTCGCCTGCTTGACCGCGCCGCCACGTCGCACTTCACATTCGCGCGCGGCCTCGGCGTAACCACATTCGCCGAGCAGACAAGCGAGTTTGCCTTTGGCTTCTTCGAGATTCGCGAGTTCGCTCGGACTCACTGGAAAACGCGGCGGGCCGGGATTAAATCCACGCAACGACACCGCCGCGCGAAAGCCTTCTGGAAAATTTCCCGCCGCAAACATCGTCGCGATGAGCTCCTGAATTTTCAATTGCACGCGCCGACATTCGGCGTGATTGCCCGCGAGAAAATCGCGATACAGTTTCGTAATGACTTCCGGCATCACGCCCGAACTCGCAATCGTCCCGCCGTCGCCGCCCATCATCAAACTCGGATAAAGAATTTCTTCCGTCCCGCTGAAACACACAAAGTCTGGTCGCTGCGGTTTGATCTGCGCCAACATCGTGCAGAAGCGCGGAAAATCGCGGCTCGAATCCTTAATGCCGATGATGCGCGGACAGTCCAGCGCCAGCCGTTGCACCACTGGCAAACTGATCTCGTTGGAAAATTGCGGAATGTTGTAGAGCAGAATATCAATCGGCGATTTGGCGGCGAGGTCGCGGAAATAATTCTCAATGCTCTCCTGCGACACTTTGAAATAATACGGCCCGGTCAAACTGACGGCGCGGCAGCCAAGGTCCGCATAAAATTTACACGCCTTCAACACCTGATCGGAATTTGGTTCCGCTGCGCCAGCCAAAATCGGCAGCCGCCCGCGATTTTCTTCCGCCATGATTTTTACCACGCGCAACCGTTCTTCAAAACTCAAGCGGATGAATTCGCCCGTGCTGCCATTCGGATAAAGTCCGTCCACGCCCTTCTCGATCAACCATGATGTGAGCCGCCGTAGCTCGCCTTCATTGATCGAGTGATCGTCGTTGAACGGAACGATGTTCGGAGTGTAGATGCCGGAAATTTTTGTCATTTGATTTTTGCCGCCGCCGTTTCCAGCAACTTTTTCAACTGGATGCTTTCGGAAACCACATCCACTTCGTTGCAATGCTCCCAATCAATCCAGACATATTCGAGCGCCAGCCAGCCGTTGAATTTTTTTTGCCGCAACGCGGTCAGCACTCTGGGAAAATCAATCGTATTTTCTTTCAACGAACTTTGCAACCGTCCGCGCCGCGCGGCCCTCATGTGCAGGTGCGTAGCGAATTCCGTCAGCGGCTCGATGCGTGCATCGGAAATTCCGACGCGCGTAAAATGCGCGTAGTCCAAAGTGAAACCAAGTCCGGGAACACGCTTCACCAAATCCAACGCGCGCTCCGGCGTATCAATCAGCGAACCAACGTGCGGCTCGACGGCGAGTTGCAGTTTGGCGGCACTTGCTTGCGCGACGAGCCAGTTCAATTCTTCCGCGCTGCGTGCAATGGAAGTGCCGCGCGATTCGTTTTCAAAAAACACGCCCGGCAGAATGGTGATGTGCTTTGACCCGGCAGCGGCGGCGTAATCCAGTGTCCGCAAAAATCGTTCGCGCGCAAACTCGCGGCGTTTTGCTGCGGGATGATTGATGGCGAACTCAACGAAGCCTTCGTGAATCTGCAAAAAGATGTCCGCCGCTTTCAAGCCGTGCGCCGCGAGTTTCGTTTTCAACGCCGCACCGTTGCGCGTAGGTTTCTGCAACTCATGGCTCGGTTTCAAATGGCCGTGGCCTTCAAACAAACCAATGTCCACGCCGCGCAAGCCGAGTAAGGCGATGACGACCAGCGAGCAGTCATGATCCAGCAGCGGAAACGAAAAATCGGTGCAGCTTAAATTCAGTTTCATGGCGCTAGTTTGTTTGAAACTTTTCGCCGCCGCGCTGCCGTGACTCGCGATAAAGTTGATCCAGTTTTTCCAGCGTCACATCAAGGCTGCGTCCGTCTCGCAAAAAATCTTGCAGCGCATTGCCGCCATCCGTTTGCAACGCGACGTAGCCGCTGTAACGCGGACGCACGATGGCTTCTTCTTGCGTCGCGCGAGTGCCGCCGAAAAATCCGCTGCAGAGCTGATCCGCATACGCATCGTCCCACGCCGCGCGATGCGACGGCTGGCCACCCGCTTGAACGTAAATCGTTTTTTGCGTTTGGCCGCTCGCCGCGAACAACGCGTAGTCCACCGCTGCTGCGACATTTTTGCAGTTAGTAGAAATGGCAATGCCCGTGCCGCCCAAAACGCTCCGCAAACGCGGACCACTCGACTTCAGTGAAATCAAATTCCCAAAGCGCAGTTGTTTCGCCGCAAAGCCGGGGCGCGCATAGTTGTTGTAAGTATAGGCGAAAGCGTTCCACGCAAAATCATCGGTCGTCGTCATTCGCTCGGCAACTTGGATGGGGTTCATCGTGAAAATGTCGCGCGACATCGGCGCAGTGAGTTCGCGGAGCAGTTCCGCCGCCTGCCGCATGATTTCGCGTGGCGCAACTTTTTCGTGTTCGGCGCACGGCTCTGCGCCGAGTGCTTTCACCAACATGACGAAGTGCAAAAACAAATCCGCGTTGAATCCGGGGATCACCGCCAGCTTGCGTTGCGCGAGCGCGACGGCTTCCGTCCACGTTTGCGGCGGCGTAACCCCAGCGCGTTCCAGCAAATCCGGTCGCCAGCTTGGTGCGGGCGTCGCAGCATCAATCGGCAGCGCGAGAATTTTCCCCTGCCAGACATAGCTGTTGAAAGTTTGGCCGACGGAATTTTTCTCCGATTCCGCCAACGTGGCTGCGGGCACGAGCGATTTCAAATCGTGGACGAGATTTTTCTCAAAACAAAATCCGGCCCACGGATGGTCAATGACGATGAGGTCGAATTTCTGCGCGAGCACGTCAATCGGCGCGTGGCCGAATTCGTCAAGCGTGCGTTTCTGCCAATGGATGCAAACGCCGGGATGAGTTTCTTCGTAGCGTTGCGCGGTGGCAACGAGCGGCGGAAAGGCGCGGCTGTGATCCCATGCGATGCCGGTGAGGTGAATCGGCGAACTCATGTGCGGGAACTTTGGAAGGCGGCTTGGTGGCTTGGAGTTTCCTCTGAAATAGTTCTGCCCTTGGCGTGAACGGCGCGGATTTTTTCATTGCGACCGGTCTGCGCGGATTCGCACGCAGCCTCGATGATTTCCATCGAAGCGAGACCGAGTTCGCCCGGCGAACCATTCGCAGCTTCGCCGAGAACGACCTCAATAAAATTCAGCGCGGGTGACTGGCCGGGATAGATTTCTTCTTTTGCGAGCGGCTTGAATTCGGTGCGCTGGCCGGTGAAATCAATCATCGCCAGCGTGCCCAGCCAGAGTTCGAGCTGCAAAATCCCCTGGCTGCCGAAGACGCGAACTTCATAGGCGCGCTCGGTCAGCGGGGTCGCGGCAGTGCTGGCGAGCGAGACGAGCGCGCCATTTTCCAAGGTGACGGTGAGTGCGTTGTAGATGTCGTTCGAGGAAGCGTCACGATCAAAGCGCGCAAAAACTTCCGCCGGTCGCAGGCCAGTGAGAAACGTGAGATAGGCCGCCGCGTGCGAGACCTGACAGTAGATTTGTCCGCCACCGGCGATGGCGGGATCGCTGTAAGAGCCGGGGCGCGGCTCGACATAAACTTGCTCCAAGCCGTGCGTGGGTGAGGTGTTGAGGCCGCGCAACAATTTGTCAATCGGGTTGGTCATCAGCACGGAAATCATTTTGATTTCGCCGAGCGCCCCGGAATGAATCAGCCGCCGCGCCTCGAGGCCGTGCCGCGTGTAATGCCAGGGACAACTCATGACCAAGTGCAACTTTTTTGTCGCCGCCAGTTCGACCAGTTCGCGCGCCTCGCTAGCGGTGAACGTCATCGGCTTTTCCAGCAAAACATGATGGCCGCTGTGCAACGCGGCTTTGGCTTGCGCATAATGGACATTGGGCGTTGAGGCGATGATGACCGCATCCACTTCTTCGAGCGCGAGCAATTCGCCCACGCTGGTGCAGGCGTGTTTCGCGCCGAAGTCGCGGGCGATACGCTCTGCCTTGGCGCGCTCGCGGCTTTGCACCGCGACGAGTTCGGCCTTGGGGTGCGACTGGATTGCCGGGATGTGGGCAAACGTCGCCCACCAGCCCGCGCCAATGACTCCAATGCGAATTTTTTCCATGTCAGCTGAAAATTGAATTTATTTTGCGCTCTTAAAAACTGCTTTGACCGCGTCGAGATAGCCATAGCCGTATTGCGACATCGGTTCGAGGCAACTGCCTTCGGGCCATTCGTTCCAAGCATTGATGGTGATGATTTTCGGCTGCGTCGGCGCGGCGAGCAACCGCTGCTTGATGATCTCCAAAGATTGTTGGAACGCGGCAGGCGTGTTGCCGGTGACGACTGAATTCACGACGTGCGCGCCGGGATGACTCCAATCGGCTTCCGGCGCGGCGCGCGGACTGTTGTCCCAACTGACCATCGCGTTGGGAAAATACGGGATGCCATAATCCGTCTTGGCGTGCGCCCAGAACGACAGGTATTTCTCGCGTCCCCAAATGTAATCGGACACGGGAAACGTGCCGTAGTTCAGCGCGCCGTGATGCACCCAGGTGTAACTCGTGAGACTATCGAGCGCGAGGTCGCGGCAGAGTTTGGGCCAACCGGGCGGTGTTTTTCCGCCGGGCAAATTCGGTTCGCCCCAGACAATCGCATTGACGTGCAAATCAGGAAAACCGGCGGCGCGAACTTTGGCGCGGAATTTTTCGAGCGCGGCGCGGGCATTTTCAATCGAGCCAAAGCTGTCGAGGAACTGACTCATTTCGTAAATGGAAAAATAAGGTTTGCCGTCCACCAACCAGTAGCTCGGATGCTTGAAGTAGCGGGCGATGACGAGGTCGCAAATTTTATCCCACGTTTCCGGCGTGACCTTGCCGGGATAGAGCAGCTTGATGTTGTTGGTGGGATTGTAGCCTTGGATGTCATACCAATCATGGTTCGCCCACATGAGCGCAAACTTCACGCGGGCGTTGTTGGTCGCGTGGAGAAAACCTTCGTCGAGCGCGGCTTCGAGATACGGCCCGTCGTTGTAATAATACCAATCGAAAATGAAAGCGTTCACGCCGTAGTCCGCAGCGGCGTTAATTTTCTGCGCCATGACTTCGGGTAACGCTTCATTTTGATAACCCCATACGGGCGGCTTGGG
>JBEEMY010000031.1:0-10769 GCA_041192415.1 Verrucomicrobiota bacterium
TCCGTCACAATCAAACTCGTCGCCGTTGAAGGGCCGCCGTTGCTGACGGTGATTTGATAATTGTAATTCGTTCCAAAAATGATTCCCGCCGGACCAGTTTTCAAAACACTCACGTCCGCCACCGGCGTCACCGTGGTGACGACGGGTGGCGTCGTGTTGTTCAGCACGTTGGTGTCGCCCGTGGGCGAACTCACGTTCGCCACGTTCGTCAACGTCGTGCCGTTGTTCGGCGCGGTCACAGTCAGGGTGAGGTTCGTCGCCTGTGCCGCTGTCATCGTGCCGAGATTCCAAATCACCGTGCCGCCCACATTCACACCGCCGGCGGACGCGTTCGAGAAAGTAATTCCGACGGGCAACGTATCCGTCACCGTCACGCTGCTCGCGCTCGACGGGCCAAAGTTCGTCACCGAAATCGTGTAGCTGAAACTGCTCGCGGCGCTGACCAAGGCCGGGCCGGTTTTCGCAATCACCACATCCGCCAGCGGCGTCACCGTGGTGATGACGGGCGGCGTCACGTTGTTCGTCGGCGTCGGGTCGAGCGTCGGCGTGCCAACACTCGCAACGTTCGTCAGCGAACCGCTGGCCGGAGCCGTTACCGTCAAGGTCACGCTGCTGACTTGATTGCTCGACAATGTTCCCAAATTCCAAATCACGCTGCTGCCGTTCGTCACACCACCGCCGGTGGCAGAAACAAACGTCACGCCAACCGGCAACGCATCCGTCACCGTCACGCTGCTCGCGCTCGACGGACCGAAGTTTGTCACGGTGATGGTGTAATTCAGATTGCTCACCGCCAGCACGGTGGCTGCGCCAGTTTTTCCAATCGCCAAGTTTGCAATCGGCGTCACGGTTGTCGTCACCGGCGGGCTGGTGTTGTTCGTCGGGTTCGGATCGCTCGTCGGACTGCCGCCGCTCGCGAAATTCGTGAGCGTCTGCGACGTCAGCGGCGCTGTCACCGTCACGGTGAGATTCGTCGCCGCGTTCGCCGCAAGTGAACCGAGATTTGCCCAGATGACTTGACCGGCGATGAACGTTCCGCCGGCTGACGCACTCACAAAGCTCACCGTTGACGGCAAACTATCCGTGACGGACAAACTGGCCGCGCTGCCGGGGCCGAAGTTCGTCACCGTAATCGTGTAATCAAAATTGGTCGCCGCATAAACACTCGCCGCGCCGGTTTTTGTCACCGCGAGATTTGCCTGCGCTTGCACGTTCACGGTGATGACCGTGGAATTTGTGCCGCCAATGCTGTCGGTAATCGTGTAGCCAATCGTCGCCGTGCCGGTGAAGCCGGGCATGGGCGTGAAAATAATGTTCGTGCCGGAAATTGTCGCCGAGCCGTTCGTCGGGCTGACCGAAATAATTACCAACGTGCCGCCCGGCGTGCGGACCACGTCATTCGTCAGCGGCGAAAACGTGTTCGTAGAATTTTGGAACACGGTGTAGCCATCGGGATTCGCCAGCGGCGGAATGTTCGTGACCGTCACCGTAATCGTCGAGCTGCTCGTGCCGCCGATGCCGTCGCTGATGCTGTAGGTCAGCAGCGTCGTGCCGATGAAATTATTTGTCGGAGTGAACGTCACCGTCGTGGTGCTGAAACTGACCGTGCCGTTCGTGGTTCCCGCGCCAGTGATGCTCAACGTGCCGCCGGGGTTCTGCACCGAATCGTTGCCGAGCGGGCTGAATGTGTTCGTGCTGTTCTCGGTCATGCTGCCGCTGTCGGGATTCGCAATTGGCGGAATGTTCGTCACGGAAATGGTGATGACGGCGGAATTCGTTCCACCCACGTTGTCGGTGATGGTGTAGCCGATGGTCGCCGTGCCGGTGAAATTCAACGTCGGTGTGAAGTTGAAATTCGTTCCGCCAAGCAAGCTCGCGCTGCCATTCGTCGCGCTGAAAGAAATAATTGCTAGCGAACCGCCGGGTGTGCGGAGCACGTCGTTCACCAGTGGTGTCAACGTGCTACTGGTGTTCTCGGTCATCGCGTAGCTGTCGGGATTTGCCAGCGGCGGGAAGTTCGTCACGAGCGTCACGACTGGCGGCGTGACGTTGTTCGTCGGAATCGGGTCGCCCGTCGGGCTGCCGCCGCTCGCGAAATTCGTGAGCGAACCGCGCTGCGTCGAGATGACTGTGAGCGTCAAATTGCTCGCCGAGTTCGCCAAAAGATTTCCGAGATTCCAGATGACTTGGTTGCTCGCGTTCGTCGTCGTCAGCGGCGATGAAGTCACAAACACCAGACCGATCGGCAAGCTGTCCGTCACAATCAAACTCGTCGCCGTCGAAGGGCCGCCGTTGCTCACGGTGATGGAGTAGTTGTAATTCGTTCCAAAAATTATTCCTGCCGGGCCGGTCTTGACGAGGCTCACGTCGGCCTGCGGAGTCACTGTGGTGATGACCGGCGGAGTGGTGTTATTCGTCGGCGTCGGGTCAGGCGTGGGCGAGCCAACGCTGGCGAAGTTCGTGAGTGAACCGCTGGCAGGCGCGGTGACGATGACGGTGAGATTGGTAACGCCGTTCGCCGCGAGCGTGCCGAGGCTCCATGTCACGAGGGCGGAATTATTCACACCGTTGCCGCTGGCGGAAACGAACGACACCGTCGTGGGCAACGTGTCCGTCACGGTCACGCTGCTGGCGGGGGTCGGGCCAAGGTTCGTCACGGAAATCGTGTAAGTCAGGCTGCCCGACGCGAGCACGCTCGCCGCCGCCGTTTTTCCAATCGCGAGGTTGGCGAGTTCCGTTACGGTGACGGTGATGACGGTGGAGTTTGTTCCGCCGTGCGCGTCAGCAATCGTGTAAATGATGGTCGCCGTGCCGAGGTTCGTGGGCGTGAACGTCAGGTTGGTGGAGCCGGAATTGATGACCACTGTTCCGCCGGTGGCCGTGGCGTTGGTGATGATGAGCGCGTCGCCGTTCGGGCTGACATCGTTCGTAAGCGGCGAGAGCGGGGTTGCCACGAGGAGGAACGCGACGTTCGTATCCGCATTCGCAGTGGGCGAGAGGCGGTCAAAGAAATAATTATTCGTCAAGACCACGGCGTTCGTGGTGCGAAAGAAAATTTGGTTATTGTTCGGCGCCTGCGAATCGCCGCTGCTGTAGTAGCCGTAGTTGTCCGTCTCGCGCAGGACGTAGTAACCGGGCGCAATGTTCGCGATGGAATAATTTCCGCTGCTGTCCGTCGTGGTGTTGAGGGTGACCGGCTCGCCCAGATCGGCGACGCCATTGGAGTTCACGTCGGACACGAGATCCACCGACACGAAACCGAGGCCAGCCTGCGCGGTGTTCGTGCCAAAACCGTTCGTGTCGTTGAAAACTTTTCCGCTAAACGTGGAATACACGGACGGCGCGGGAACATAGTCGAAGAAATTATTGTTCGTGAACGCGACGAGGTTGGTGAGGTTCAGCGACAGGCGATTGTTCACCGGTGCGCTGCTGACGTAGCCGGGCAAATCCGTTTCGACGACGACGTAACGGCCTTGCGTGAGGTTCAACAATTCGTAGTAGCCGTTGCCATCGGTGGTGGAAATCTGCACGAGCGTGCCGTCCGCCGGATTGCCGTCGCCATTCGGGTCGGTGAAAAGCTGGAGCGTGACATTGTTGAGGCCAGCGTCGCCGTTGGTGAAGACACCGGACTGATTGATGTCGTTGTAAACGTGGCCAATGATGGATGCGGTGGCAGTGTTCACGCCGATGGTGCTGCTGGCGGCGGGAACGGCGTTGCCGAAAATATCCGTGGCGAAATCCGCCGTGGCGGTGTTGTTCGCCGGCGTGCCCGCGCCGATGACGCGCATCGTTACATCATTCGTGATGATCGCGTTCGTCAGGAGCGGCGTGGCGGCGAGGTTCGTCCAGATGAGCGTGCCAAAACCGGCGGCGTTCGTCGGGATGGTCGCGGAAACGTATTGGTAATACGCGCCGCTGAACGTGTCTTGGAACGGCAGATAGGTGATGGTGGTGTTGCCGACGTTCTGGATGGTGATGCGGAACGTGACATTGCTGCCGACGGAGACCGGCTGGTTCGTGGGCGGCATCAAAATTTTCACGACGTTGAGCGCGGCGGAATTTACCGTGAGCGAGACGACGGAAGAATTAGTGATGGCGGTGCTGGTGGCGCGGGCGGAGTTCGTGGCCGTGCCGGTCGCGGTGGTGGTGAAGTTCACCGTGATGTTCGTGCTTTGGCCGGGCGCGAAGTTGCCGAAATTGGTCCACGTCAGCGTGGTGCTGTTCGTCGTGCTGGGCGTGACGCTCGCGGAGGTGAACACTTGGCGGTTCGCGGAGAACGTATCCGTGATGCTCACGTTCGTCAGCACGGTGGAGCCGGTGTTGACGACTTGCAAATTGTAGATGACCGGCTGGTTCACGCCGACTTGACCGCCGGACGGCGAGACGATGGTTTTGTTCATCGCTATTCCCGGCACACCGGGCAACGGCTGGATGGTGGCGGTGGCGCTGGTGCTGTCGCTCGCATCGGTTGAGTCAACGTAGCTCACGGTCAGAATCGCGCCGACGGCGGCGACGAGCGTGCCGTCGTTGGGAACGATGGCGGCGTTGGTGACCGTGCTGATGCAGGCGGTGAAGACGCCGGAGTTCGTGCCGGTCTCGGTGAGCGTGACGATTTCCGAATCGCCGGTTGTGCTGGTGACGGTGGCGAGAATGGATTCAGTGGCCGATGAATTTGTGTTGCGATTCAAGTCAGAGACGCGGAAGCAAACGGTGGAATTCGCGAGGTAGGAGTTGGTCGCGGAACCGTTATTGCCGCTGGTGAATTCCGTGGTGCTCGGCGTTCCGAGGTCGAGGAAGATGGTGGTGATGCCCGCCGAGGCCGAAGCGGTGACGCCTTCCGTGCCTTCGTTCGCCGTGGCGGCGATGGCGTAGTTGCCCGTGGCCGCGCCGGTGCTCCAAGTGTATTCGTAAGTCTTCGTTGCAGCGTTGGTGGCGACGACGCTGGAGTTGGTCAGCGTGACGTTAAAATTATTGTTCGTGCTCGGCGCGGTGAACGCGAGGCCGAGGCTGGTGATGTCGTAGCTGCCGAACGGATCGGTCACGACCGCGCGAACGTAAAGCGTGGAGCCGGCGACCGGTGTGGTCACGAGACTGCCGCCCGGATACGGCGCGTCATACACGGCAAACGTGCTGATGGCGATGACGGTGGACGCAGGCAACGTAATTTTCGACGGCGCGTTCGTGCTGTCGTAGTTGACATGGAACGCCGTGTTCACAACGCCGTTTGAAAGCACGCAGGTGATGGCCGCGCTGGAGGGAATCGTAAGGTTGGTGGTCAACACCGCACTCCAGACGAGCGTGTTGCTCGTGGCTGAATAGGCCGGGCTGGTGAGCGTGAGAAAATTCGCGCCACCGTATTGCAACCGCGCCGTCACGTCCGGGTTGGCGGTGAAGGAACCATTCGTGAGCGTGATGTAGTTCGTGATGGTGACGAAATTATTCGACGGCATCGTGAACGCGGATGCGAACACCGGCGCCTGTGTGAAGCTGGTCACGTTCGTGGCGGGGCCACCGGCACCGCCAGCGGCGGGCTTGATGGACAAGGCGATGCTGGAGTTGCGGCGACCCGTATTGAGCGTCCACCAATTCGTGGAAGGACTGGCAGAACCGGGCTGGGTGCTGGCTCCGCTAAGCACCGCGTTGGTGGTTGGTCCAGAACTCCACAATTGGGTCTGGCCAGCAGCGGGTGCGTTGGTGAACGGATTGCCATTCCCGTCCCAACTGACGATTTGATAGACGAGTTCATTCGCCGCCGAAGTCACGACGTTCGTGCAGCCAATCCGGGCGGCAACGGTGGTGCCAAACCAGTTCGTGGAGACGGGACCGAACGGAGTGGCTTGGTTTACCCCGGCGAAGGTGGTGACGCCCGCAACAATTTGCTGGGTGTTGTTGGTCATGTTCACGACCACGTTTGCGCTGCCGGATGTTGGATTGAGCAGATACCAAAGTTCCGACTGGGTTCGATTGGCCGAGTCCACCACGTTGGTCAACCGCGTTAACTGCGTTGCGCCATACATCACATTGGAAACACCGCCGAGGGTGGTGTTGTTGGCAGGCGCACCGAAGGCGACCCCTACAATCATTATTCGGTTCGCGCCGACACCGGTCGTATGCGAAACCGTCAGGCTCTGATTGGTCGCCGCACCGGTATTGCTGGCCGCCGTAGCATCCGTCGTGACCGAACCGCCGCCGCCGCCGCTACCGATGTCCGCGCTGGTGCGCGTGGTGGCGTTGCCGAGGGCGACGGGATTCAAGCGGTTCAATGCCTGCACGCCGTTCGTGGAACCGTTCACGCTGAAATACAGTTGCTTGGTCTGCGCGGGAATTTGAATCGCCGCCGTTGCGCTAGAACTGCTGCCGTAAACTGGCTCGGTGTAGCTCACGTTCAAAACGTCGCCGGGCGAAACTTTCAACGTGCCGTCCTGGCTGATGACGCCGGAGGTCAGCGAAGTCGGCAGCCCACCGGTGTTACGAAAGACGCCGCTGTTGGTGCTCGTCTCCGTGAGGGTGATGGCTTCGGAGTCACCGCTGGTCGCGTCGAAAACGGTGACGAGGAGAGTCTGGATGGTATTCGAGGCAGTGTTGCCGACGGCGTTGGTGAGCGTGACGAAAACATTCGTCCCGGCGGCGTAGAGCGCGACCGTCGTGCCGCTCGTGTCAGTGAAACGAATCTTGACCGTCACGCCATTCGTCGAGGTGCTGGGCGGGATGTTGGCGTTGGCGGAAATCGTCGTGCCGCCGATGTTGACGCTGTTGCTCACCGTGCCGCCGGAAAGAACTTGGAACTGATATTGAAACAGACTCGTGCCACGGCTCAAAATAATCGGAATGGTATAGCCCGTGCCGTCCAGCGGAAACGGCGTGCCGGTGCCGCTGTCGGCGATGGCTGCACCGTTCAACGTGGTGGTGCCAGCAACGTAAACGAGATTCGTAGACGGCGCGTCAATAACCACCGTGTTACCGAGCGGTAGGAGACCTTTGTTATCTATCTGCACAGAGTATTGGATGGTGTCGCCAATGCTCAAACCGGCCGGCGCGACATCGTTGGTGACGAATGCGGTCTTGAGAATGACTGGCGTGGGAAACGGCAGCACCGTCGTGCCCGCATCAATGTAAGGATTGCCGGGCAACGCGCGATCCGCATCCTCACCCCACGCGGCGGTCAGCAACGTGCCGTTCACCGTGTAAATTCTCATGCCAGTCTGGCTGCGGCTCGGGTCGTAGATTTTCAACGACTGCAAATTGACCACCGTGAAATTTGTATCGTATTTGTTGCCGTTCGGATCGGTCAACAGCCCGGCCTTGTCGCCTTTGTAATCAACGTAAAGCGTCGCGCTTCCCAGCGCTGTCACCCACACCGGGCTGCCGTTCACCGAGCCGTCTGAACTGCCTGGCCCGTAGCCAACGGTTGCCTCCGTGGTCAGCGCCGCCTTCGGCACGAGCGTAAAACCCCAGTTGTAAGCGGTGTCCGCCGTGTTGTTCGCCGCCACCGTGCACAGCGCGAAAAAATTCGACCCATTCGCGCTAACAAAACTTGCGCCGGAACCGATGGGCATCTGGAATTGATAAACGCCGTTCGTGCCGGGAATCGCAAAACTGCCGCCGCCCGCCTGCGTGTTGTAACTGATGGTAAGGGCGTTCGTGCCGGGATTGAACAGGTAAACATACGCCGGCTGTGTGCCGCTCGCCGCCGAACTGACTGGCGTGTAATAGGTGTCATCCCATGATTCCACCGGGTAAAGCGTGAACCAGTCGCTCGCGTAACTCGCGCCGACGTGACCAATGAACAGATCCGCCTGCACCGGCTTGGAGGACGTGATCCGCCCGCCTTTTTTGATGCCTCCGTTGATGAGATACGATTCGCCCTGATTCAACACGACGGTGAAAGTCCCGCTGCCCGTGCCATTCGTATCCACCGTGATGGACGTGTTATTCTGTGCCGCCATCACGAACATCCCGACGTAGCGAAACAGGTTGTTCGTCAAATCCTGCCCCACCGGACTGATGAAATTCGTCCCGTAATCCAACGTGGATAGCACGCCCACCGCGCCAGCAAATACCGACCCGGTCGGAATCGGCCACGCCGCGCGCGAAATCACCAACGCCTTCGTCGCCGCCACCCGGTCACGCGCGTCCCAAAGCAACTGCGCCGGATTGCGCGGCAACGGCACATTATTTGTCAACGCAATCACCGTGCCCGCCGGGATGCCGGAAGGATCGCTCACAAAACCGGGGCAAATGCCGTTCGCATTATTACCGTCGCCCCAGACCAGCGTTGTTGACTGCGACGGACTGGCGAGATTTACTTCGTAGCCGTCTTCCCAATGATCGTAATAAACCTGCGTCCCATCCCCCGTCACCACGATGGAGAACGTCGAATAATTCGTCGCGCCCACCGTGCTGATCAGCGCGGAATTGGCTTGGTAGATTTGTGATTCGGGCATGGGCAGGTAAAAATCCTGCACCAACGTCGCGCCGCGCGCCGCGCCGAGAGTTAATAGAAGAAAAAGTGCCGCCAGCAAAATCCGCCAGCAGTGGCACACCGGTTCACTCCGCAAATAACGATTCATTTTGATAAATGGAAATACGCCAGCCGGCAAAATGCCGAGTGGCTGTCGTTAGGTGAGGAACCTTTATGTCGCAACAGATGGAGACTGACGACTGACTAAACCAACTGCCCAGCCGTTGCTTGCCGCGAATACTGATACAACCCAAAAAGTTTGCAAGCATTTTTGTGAATAACTTGTGAATTGATTGCCTAGACCACTGGGTTTCAACCCCAAACGAAAACCAACAAAACGCTCACCAGTTTAATTTCTCCTCGCTCATAAGCATCCCAAAGCCAGTCTAAATTAGATGTCAGCGTATTTTTTCAGCGCAAACTTTCACGCCGTTCTCACGCCAGCCATGCCACCAACCGAACACGGCTTTTAAGTTGCCAACGATTCGTTTCAACAGCAGCCGCAAAAAACCATTGCATCGCCGCCGTCCGTTTGGCTTCATCCGCGCGTGCCGCCAACTACCAATCCTTCACCGCGCCGCCGGATGACCGTTCACTATTCCGGACGCGTGCAAGGCGTCGGCTTCCGCTACACCGCCAAGCAGACCGCCGCCGGTTTTGAACTCACGGGCACGGTGCGCAATTTGCCCGATGGCCGCGTGGAACTCATCGCCGAAGGTTTGCGTGATGAACTTGACGCTTTCCGCACCGCGCTTCATGATGCAGGTCTCGCTGGATTTATCCGCGATGAACAAGTAACTTGGGCCGACGCAGAAAATAAATTTCGCGGGTTTGAAATCGTCCGTTAATCGTTCGTTAAATGAAATACGCCATCATCGCTGACATCCACGGGAATTTGGAAGCTTTTCAAGTTGTCCTCGAAGACATCCGCGCCCAGCAAGTAGATCACATCGTTTGCCTTGGCGACGTCGTGGGTTACAACGCCAACCCCAAGGAATGTCTCCAGATCGTCCGCGACATGAACATCCCCTGCGTGAAGGGTAATCATGACGACCTCTGCTCCACCAATAATGAACTGGAAGGTTTCAACCCCCACGCCGCTGACGCCGTCCACTGGACGCGCAACCAGTTGAACGAGGATGAGAAAAAGTGGCTGCGTGATTTGAAATATACGCGCATGGCCGCCAATTTCACGATGGTTCATGCCACGCTCGATGCGCCCGAACGCTGGCAATACGTTTTTGAAAAGCTGGCGGCGTCCGCAAGTTTTCCCTACCAGCTCACTCAGGTCTGTTTCTTCGGCCACACGCACGTCCCCGTCGCCTTCATGCGCGACACCATGGTGCGTGGCGGAACGTATTCCAAATTCAAAATTGATCCGTCCAAAAAATATTTCATCAACGTCGGTGCCGTCGGTCAGCCGCGCGACAACAATCCGAAATGCGCCTACGTCATTTACGATTTGACCGCCGGCACGATTGAACTCCGCCGCCTCGAATATGACATCGCCGCCGCGCAGGCCAAAATCATCGCCGCCGGTTTGCCGGAGCGCCTCGCGGAACGGCTGGCTTACGGAAGATGAGCGTGAGGAGTGACGAGTGATGCGTGAAAAAAACTTTTCGCTGCGCGTCTTGGTCTGCTCACGCATCACCCCGCACTCGTCACGTCCGTGAAAATTTTAATTCTCAAACCCAGTTCGCTCGGCGATGTCATCCACGCCCTGCCCGTCCTGCGTTTGTTGAAACTCCACTATCGCGACGCGGAAATTTTCTGGTGGATAGATTCCGCACTCGCTCCGCTCATCGAAGGTGATCGGGATTTAACCGGCATCGTGCGCTTCGAGCGGCGGCGCTGGGGTAAGCCACAACACTGGCCGGAAATGCTCCGCAGCATCCGCTGGCTGCGCGCGCAAAACTTCGACCTCGTCATTGATCTGCAATGTCTCGCGCGCAGCGGCGCATTCGCGTGGCTCGCGCGCGGAAAATTTCTCATCGGCCTCGACGAAGCCCGCGAAGGCGCAAACGCCCTCTACGATGTCGCCGTGCCGCGCAAAAATTTTCACACGCACGCCGTGGACTGGTATCTCGCCACGCTGCCACCGCTCGGCGTGCCGGTGCATAAAAATTTCGACTGGCTGCCCGAGCGGAAAGAAAGTTCCGCCGAGGTGAAACGGAAATGGTTTGGCGAAAAATCCATTCTCCATCCTCAATCTTCCAGCCTCCATCCTCGCCTGATTCTTTTGCAGCCCGGTGCGCGCTGGGAAAATAAACGCTGGCCGGCGGAACACTTCGGCGAACTCATCCGCACG
>JBEEMY010000032.1:0-10742 GCA_041192415.1 Verrucomicrobiota bacterium
CGCCCGCCGGACTCGCGACGTAGCCGCCGACCTCGCGGAAGCAATCGCGGCGAAACATCTGAATCGGTCCGGCCACAAAATTTTCGCCTTCGAAACTGTCCTTGGTGGAATCATAGCCGCCAGCCTGCGTAAACGGCGTGCCAGCGACGCCGAGCTTCGGGTCGGCAGAAAATTTCGCCATGAGAAACGTCATGTAGTCCGGCTCGAAGGAAACATCTGCATCCAGATTGCCGAGCACGTCGAAAGAAATATTTTCCGCCTGCACCTTGGCAAGCGCAGCATTTACGGCGTTGGCTTTCGCGGCGAAATTTCTACCTTCGCGCTTCGGATTGCGGATGAGCGCGATCCACGGAAATTTTTTGGCGTAGCCTTCGACGATTTCCACCGTGCGGTCGGACGAGCCGTCGTCAATGACGACCCAACGTTCCGGCAACTGCGTCTGCGCGGCGACGGAGTCGAGCGTGTGCGCGATGAACTCCTCCTCGTTGCGCGCGGAGGTGATGAGGATGTATTTCATGCGCGGCAGATCGGCACGATGTCAATGTGACGCGAGCCAGCCATAGCGCGGCGCAACGGCATTTCGGGCGTGGGCCAGTGGCTGCGGTCCTCAAAAATGTAGGGCTGAAATTTTTCCGGTAACGTCTCCGAGGTGCGCGTGACGACTTTGGTGAAGTGCGGAATAAATTTTTCGTGGTAGTTCAGCCCCGGCGCCCGCATGTGGTAGGCCTCGTGCGGGTTGGCTTCGGGATACTCGACCGTTTTTTCCGCGACAATCGGCACGGGCAGAATCGCCCAACCGCCGGGCTTGAGGACGCGACGGATTTCGCGGATGGCTTTGTGGTCGTCCGGGACGTGTTCCAAAACGTGCGAGGCGAAAACGAAATCGTAGGTGGCGCTGCTGAACGGCAATTGCTGAAGGTCAACGTGGTGGTCCACGCCTTTCATGCAGAGGTCGGCAGTCTCGTATTGGGCAAAGCGTTCGGAAAACATTTTGCGGAAGAACGGCTCCGGGGCAAAATGGAGCATCTTCATTTTGGACGGCTCCATCTGCGGCAAAATTTCCTGCACGACGAGATACTGCACGCGATGGCGTTCGAGCGCGCCGCAGCCGGGACATTCCGCGTGGTCGCGACGGCCAGCGAACGCACCAAAGCCACGGAACGGGCCGTGGTAATGGCAGATGGGGCATTCAAACTTCGGTTGCGCGCCGTTCACCAATTTGAACAGCGACGCCGGAAGTTTAATTTTACTTTTAATTCGATGAACCAGTTCGCCCATGAGTTGCCTTGATTGGAGTGGATGCTGCGGTTGTTTCAGAGCGGCCGGACATACAACTGGGTCGGCGGCTGTAAAGTGGGAGGTGTCACCGGATTGGTCGGCGGCGGCGGAATTACAATGACAATGTTCGTGCTGGCGACGGCGTTGGTGATTTGCGTCAGCGGATGCGGGTATTGATACGGCGTGTAACCGGGGCGGGCGGTTCCGTTGATATAGTCGCGTCCCTCCTTGATGTTCGGATAACCGCTGCCGGCCTTGGCAGGCGCGGCGGTGGCGACGTTATACATGATGGAAAGAGAATTGCCCCAGACATAAATTGGATCGCGGGCGAAATGTAACCACGTCGGATTGGGGCTGTCGCCCGTGAGCATATCGGACTGGCCCATGCCGGGCTGATCAATCATGGGATAAATCTGATGCACGGTGTAGGTGTCGCCGGGGTTGAAATTAATCTGCATCCAAGTGCGGCGCGAAATTTTGAAATCCATTTTGTCGGCGGTGTTGGTGGTGACGATGCCGCAGAGCTGATTGTTGTTGTTGTAAACCGTGCAGCCAAACCACTGGTTCGGCGTCCAGCCCGCACCGGGAACGACGAGTGAATTGGAAGTGACGGTGGCCGTGCCGGTAAGAAGCGCGGGCGAATTAGAATCCCACGCGCGCAGACCGGTCGCGCCAAAGAATGGCAGGAAGCCGGTGTCGTTGTCCGTGGCGCGGTAGTAGTTGATGCTCGCCACGCTCCAGTAGCCGACAAAGGAATTGCTGAACACCACCGCCGTGCCGCCGCGCAAATCGCAGGCGGTGTAGAAATTGTTGTAGGGCGCGCCGCCGCCGTAGTTGAACGCGTTGTTATAGACCTCGACATAGCGGGCGCTGCGGAAACGTTGCGAGGTTTCCGTGCCGTGGGTGTTGAAGAACGCGCCGTTCAACGTGTTGTTGCGAATGACGGCGCGACCACCGTTGGAAACGTCTATCGCGGTGAAATTATCCTGCGCGAAAATGGTGTTGTCTTCGACATACACCGCGTTGACGCTGCCGAAATTGGCAGGCGTGCCCCAGGAAACATCGCCGTAGCCGGAGTCGAAAATTTCAATCGCGTTAGGCATCCCGTTCATTAAAAAATTGCAGTGGTCAATGAGTCCGTAAGAGCCATCACCCACGCGAATGGGTTTGGCGGTGAGCCAGGAAAACTGGCAGTGGTCAATGCGCCACAACGGCGACTGGCCATAGACTTGGATGGAGCCAATGTAATTGTGGAACGGCAGTTTGTTGGTGACGCCCAGCGCGAACTGAATGCCGGTGACGCGCGTCAGTTTGTTGGTGTTCACACTCAACTGCATGAGCGGCGAGCCGTTGCCGACCGGTGCGGTTTCATCCACGATGACAGTTTGATTCACGCCTGAACCTTGCAACGTGACCCCGCTGAATTCTAGTTTGGCCGTCCAGATGTTCGTGCCGGGAGGAATCAAAATGGTGTCGCCCGGCGCGGCGGCAGCGACGGCGGCAGTCACGGCGGCGAATGATCCGCTGCTGGCATTGATCACGGCTGCGCGCGACTCATTCGCGGTGGCGAGAGAAAAAATAGCCGTCAGCAAAAGCAACGGTAAGCGAACCAAGGCGTTTAATTTCATAAAATGTTTGGCCGCCGGGTTGGCGACAATTCGATTTTGCACCCCATATTTCAGCAGAATACAGGCCACGACGGTTTTTTCCACGGATTGCTTTTGATTCTACACCTGCCCGACCAAATTTCGGACATTACTGGCAGTTTTTCAGGCGCGGGCATCGGCTTCGTCATAACCATCCGGCAGGCCAGTGTCCACCACCGGGCCGGGCTTTTCAAGTGTGTCCGCCAACGGATACTGCATGACGATGATGAAAAAAACAAACCACACTGGGTGCTGCGCTTTGAAGGCGGCTTCGGTGACGTTGTAAAGAACGTAGGCGGCCAGAAATCCCAGCCGGAACCGCGCAAAATCTTCCCCACCCACCAGCCACCGCGTGCCTTGCCGAAACGCCACGACCATCAGACCCACCATGAGCGTCAGCCCAATCAATCCCAGATTCAGATACGTTTCCAAGTAGCCATCGTGGGCTTGAATCGGATGCCACCAGAACATCGCCCAAATTTCCTTCAGCCGTGGCCCCATCCAGAAACATTCAAAGCCGGTGCCGAAAATTGGATTGATGTCCACCTGCAAAGCCGCAGCCCAAACTTTCGTGCGGTCGGTCAGGGTCAAATCTTTGCCCAGCAATCCGAGCATCAAATCGAACAGACCAAAAACCCATTGCGCCACCAGCACCACGACCACCGTCGTCACGAGATAAGTTCCGAGCTTCTGCTTGTTTATCTTTTCGCTGCCCAGCACCGCGATGATGGCCATCGCCAGCAACATCGTCACCAGCGACGTAGCACTGTGCGCCATGCGCATGACGATAAAACCCAAAACCCACAGCACACCCATCCATTTCAATTCCTCGCTTCGTTCCCGACTGGGCGGTCGCCGCCGAACCTTCAGCCAATGCCAGAATAAAAATGCGCCCAGCACCATGCAGATGGAGCCGAGCATATTTTTATCCAGCGAAATCCCGGTGTTGGAAGGCGCGCCGATGAACGGATCAAACATCCGCCCCCACATCGGATAGTATTTAATGAACAGGATGGAGACGGGAAAAATAATAATGGAACACCACTTCATCAACTGCGTGATGGCTTCTTCCGGATCCGGTTCCGTGAGCAACACCAGCACCATGACCGGATGACCGATGATTTTAATCCAGCGCTTCAGCGAGATGAACATGAAGTCTGACCAAAACACCGAGAGCAGGCTGTAAATAAGGAACAGAAACAGCCACCGGTTGTCCCGCACGAAAATGCTCAAGCTGAACTGCCGCCGCTGCAAGACCACCATCCCAGCGATGATGAGCAGGAAGAAAAATCCCGCGTCAATCGGCGTCCCCTCTTCGTTGCCGGAAGCACCTTCCAGCCCGCCGAAAAAAGTTTGAATCCATTGCGCCAGCGTGCGCGTGGAAATCAGGAAGAACCAGAGGAACGGCAGCCACAGGGCTTTCGTCACGTTGGGCTTGGCCCGGACTTCACGGCGAAGTAGGAACGCGACGAAGCCGAGAACTAAAATGGAGGCGATGGTTGGAGGCATCGTCTGGATTTATTCCACCGACGATTTATGAATCAATTTGCTGACCAACGTCGTGAGGCGTTTTTCCTCCGAGTCCCAGCAATACTCGTCATAGATGACCCGTCCGCGCTGCATCATCGCCTGCAATTCCGCCGGGTGCGTGTAGGCCCATTCGATTTTCGACGCGAGATTGTCCACGTTGCCCGCTTCAAAAAAGAGAATGTTGTCATCCGTAAAATAATCCCGGATGCCCGTGGTTCCCGGCACGATGACGGGCTTGTGCATCGCCAAATATTCAAAGATGCGCGTCGGAAAATTAATCTGCGTGAACGAGCTGGAACGATTCGGAATCACGCCCACGTCAATGCCGGAGATGCAGCCAGCGATCTCGTCGAGCTTTTTGAAACCGTGCGATTTCACCACGGCTTCCAGGCCGAGTTCGCGCACGAGCTCGTCAATCTTCACCGAGTAATCCGTTGGCTCGCCGAACATATGCAGCTCGATGCCGGGAATGGTCGGGCGCAATTTGGCCACGGCGCGGATGGCCACGTCCAGACCATGCCGTTCTACTAACAGGCCATGATACATCAAGATGAATGGCCGGTTCGTGGCCGTTGTGCGCGTAAGGGCAGGATATTTTGCGGGATTGAAAATCTTTGTCTCGGGCGAATTCATCACCGTCTCGATTTTCTCCGTGCCGCAACTGCGCGAGGTGAACAGTTTTTTGAACGCCAGATTCGGCGTGAGCACTTGATGCGCGAAGCTGATGCTGCGACGCTCCATTTTCTTCAACCACTTCACGACGTAATGTTCTTCTGGCAGATTGTAAATGCTGCGGAAGAGTTCCGGCATCGGATCGTGCAAATCCAGAATGACTTTGGCTCCGCGCAACTTTGGCACAATGGCGCTGAACACGAGGAAGTCAGGCATGTTGTGGACGTGCACCAGCTTGTAGCGTTTGCGCAAACTTTTCAACGTGAGAAAGGCAAAGGCGCAAAACAGGAACCAACCGTATTGCAGCATATACACAATCTTGTTTGCGCGTCGGCGTTTCAGCGGTGCGTGATAGACGTTCACGCCATTGATGACTTCATGCCACGGCTCGGAACTGTCGCGGCGCAGGCAGATCACGTCCACATCCATCCCGGCGCGGGCAAGCGCCTCGGCCTCACGGCGCGGACGCGGGTCGGTGGCGTAGTAGGAATAGAGAACGACCCCGGTGGATGTGCCCGCGAAAATTTTCTTTGGCGCACCGTTCGTTGCTGCCGGAGTTTTCTGGGCGGCCGGCACGCAATTCTCCCGATACCATGCCGCAACTTCATGCGGCAGTGCATGCCAATATTCGCCGCTGTATTTTTCTTTGACGTAATTAAGAATCTCCGCGTAGAGCGCAGCGGGATACTCGTAGGGTTTTTTATTCTGGGAATCAAACCCGACATAATCCGGATGGACGTTGACGAGCACCATGCCGCCGCGTTGCACCACCCAATCAATTTTTTTCTTCCAGATTTCCGGCGTGTCCTCCTGCAAGACGAGGAACAGCGTGGAGTCTTGCGGCAAGGTGTAAGGCAGTTCCACATAGCCGCCGCCTTGGGGACGCTTCACCCAGAACGGGAAAATGGTGTTCGCGCCTTCCGGCTGCGGTTCAAACGGGTCGGTGTCGAAGGTCGAGGCATCGTATTCGATGTCGAGCGTGTGCAGACAATCGTGGTCATGCAGCATGAAGCCGGAACGAAAACCATGCGCGCCCCAGTCTTTCAGATAGCGGTTGATGCTGCCGGCGTTCTCGGAAAAATCTTCGCGCCGCCAGTAAAGTTTGCCGTCGTGCCGCAAGTCATGCACGCCGACTTCAAAACCGTTTTGCTTGAGTTCCTCGCGCAGTTCGCGGTTGACGCGGTATTCGCCCTCGGGAATAAAATTAAATGAGGAGCGGAAGCCGAGGTTTTTTTCGAGCTGCATCAACTGGACGGATTTGTCCACGCCATGCTGCCCTTCCACGTCATGCGTCAGCACGAGCGCAAATTTTTTCCCGTCGGGCCAGCCCTTCCAGCCGTCCGGGATTTTCCCAGCGGCTTCGTTGATGGGCCAGATGGCGGAGTGCTCACGCCGTTGCCGCCGCGCGAGCAGCCGCCGCGCCGCCATGCGGATACGCCACGGAATATACGGCTTGAGCCGGTAGTAAATGCGATTGCTAATCATCGAAGGCCGGGGAAATTATCAGGCAGAACTCAAACTTCAGACAGGAAATCCTGATGCAGTTTTTTGGGAATGTAAGTCTTGGTCTTGTTCAACACGGCGGTGACGTTGGCCTTGGATTGGAGCAAGAGCGCGTTCGCCTGCTGCACAACTTGCTGGTCGGTTTTTTCGGATTCGATGACGAGCATCACCGTATCCATGAAACCGGAAAGGCGCGCGGTCACACTCGTCGGGCTGACGGGCGGCATATCGAAAATGATGTAGTCGTAATCGCTCGCCTTGAGTTTTGGAATCAGCGAGGCAAAACGCTTCGGCAACGCGCGCGGCAGCTTGTCGGTGAACGTATCTTCATTCACGACGTAAAGATTTTCCTGCACCCGCGCCCCATCGCGCGTTTCGCTTTCGAGCGCGTCGTCTAGTTTGCAATTCGGCTGGCCGCGAAAAAATTGCTGGGCGGAACCGTTTTCCATGTTCATGTCCACGAGCAACACGCGCCCGTCGCCAGTTTCCGAAAGCGATGAGGCCAACCCCGCCGCGATGGTGCTCACGCCCGCGCCTTTGTGCGTGCTGGTCACGGCCACGAGCTTTGGTTTGCGCGTGAGATTGATGGATTCAAAATAAACCACGAGCCGGTCGCGTAACGCATCGTAGTAGGAATCAAAGCGGCGATTCACCGCGCTGGCCATGACTTCGAGCGAGCTATCGCGCACGGCCACCGCACCGATGGAACTTACGGAACCACTGCCAGCACCAAGCAATTTGCGGCCAGGCGCAGCCAAAGATGCCCGGCGCGCACCTTGGTTCAGGTCGGGGATAGACAGGAAGAATGGAATCTTGAGCTTGTTCTGAATCTCAATGGGGCGCTTGATGGTGCGATCTAAATAAAATTCCATCAGAAACGCCAGCGCCAGACCGAAAGCGAAACCGCCGAACATAATCATGTAAACTTTTTTGTAGTAGGCGGCAAAATCGCGGAACGGCGGGGATGGCTTTTGCAGTTTGTTGATGCCGCTGACTAGTCCTGGCTCCAATTCTTCATCAATGCGGGTGCGTTGCATTTGGGTTTCATACTTTTCCACCGTGGACTCCAGCATTTTTTTCCGGCGCAAAAGCTCGGAAATTTTCTGCTCGGCATCACCCATCCGCGATCCTTCTGCCTGCACCTGCTGAAGCTGCTGTTCCAACGTCCGAATGCGGGTGGGCAACGAACCGCTCCGAACCACCGACCCGGAACCGGGAACGGATGAAAACGCAGGCTCTTGGCTGACGGAAGAAAAATCTAGCACGGCTAATCCGGGGGTGTCCGTCTCTAGCTTGTCTTTAACTTTGGTCGCTTCCGCCAACTGCTCCTGAGTTTCTTTCACGAGCTTGTTGCCCTCGGGATACCCCATCACGAGCAAATAATCATCCAGACGTTTTTGCAAAAAAATCAGCCGCGAACAGGCAGCCTTGTAGCGAGACACTTCGGCCTCGGGAATTTTTTGATCCGCCAACTTGGTCGCTGCCGCTGAATTGGTTTGAGGCTTTTTGACATTAGGCAGGTCGCCGGTGCTGGCTTGGTATTGATCCCAATCAGCCCGGGTCTTGAATAATTCCCGCCGGATTTCTGCAATCTGATCTGAATACGCTTTCTCCGTGGCGGCAATGTCCATGATGCCGGCATTGGTCTTGGCCATGTGCAATTCCTCCTCCGTATTAGCCAGTTGCGCCCGCATCGCCGACAGTTTCTCCACCAAAACCTCTTCAGGAATTCCCGATGAGTGAGTGGACTTATGTTTTTCCAAGTAGGCGGCAATGACGGATTCCACCACGCGCGACACAATCGTCGGGTCAAAACTTTTGTAGGTAATCTGAATGACACTGCTATCCCGCGAAGGCTCGACCTTTACGCTCTTGCTGATCAGCGAAGCGGCGCTAAATGGGTCGCTGCCACCACCCGCTTTCGCCAAAATTTTTTCCGGGCCGACGTTCGTGGCCACCTGTTCATAAATGTCAAAGCTAGTCAGAATCTGCATCTCGGAATTCAATGCGCTATCCACCCGGTCTTGCATCTGGATAACTCGCTGACCGGGATCCGTGGCGCTATTCGGCGTCATGTCCGCAATGTATTTGATGAACAACTTGGCCGAAGACTGATACGGCGGTGGCCGGAGCATATAATACGCGCCGCCCGCCAGAATGCCCAATACCGTAAAAATGATGATGAGCCACTTGCGGCGGAACAGCACAAAGTAGACATCCACCAGGCTGAAGCCCGTTGGTGTCGGTTCGATATTTCGTCCGTTGCTCATTGATGTTTCCTATTAAAACGGTTCACCGTCTGCAAATCAGTAACAATCACGCCCAATGACGGTAGAGAAAATTCCCTGCCGCCTGCGACAGCCACGAAGGCAGCGCGTTGAAAACTTTATTGTGCCAGCCCGCCACACCGTCCGTCTCCGTCACAAAACTATTCTTCCGCAAATCAAACTTCACATACGCCACGGTTTTTTCCCGCGCGCCGAGTTGCAGTTTGAACCGGCGCAAGCCTTCGTTCGCCAGCGCTGTCTTGCCCAAATCCAAACTCGTTGCGCCATTGCGCGTGAGCCATTTCATCGCCTCCCACATCACCAGATTCGGGCCGCGCAACTGCTGATACGCGTAGTCCGATGCGCCGTATTTGTAAATCGCCCGGCCACCCAAGAAAAAATAAACCGAGGCCGCGATTTTCTTCCCACCGTGGCTCGCCACCGCCACCGTGCCGAGGTTTTGAGACAGGACGCAGCGGTGAATGTTCAGAAAAAAGTCCCACGGCTGCGGCGGCAACCCATGCCGTTTGCGCGTCAGGCATTGCAGCCGGAAAAATTCCTGCATCGCTTCCAGACTCGATGACAGCTCTACTTTGACCCCGTCTTTCTCCGCCTTGCGCACCGCGCGCCGCACCGAGCTATCCATTTTTTCAAACAGCGAATTCTCGCCCACCGTCAGATCAACTTCGTGCCCGTAAAATGAAACCGAGGCCGGGACTTCGGCGCCAAAAAATTCTTTGCCGCCGCGCAACTCGATGGATTTCCACCCGCGCGCTTTGCCAAACGCACCCGCGTCCGCAAACATTTGGCCGAACGATTCCTTGTCCGCACCGAGCGGCCCGCATTCGTCCGTGAACGGAAGCGCGATTCCTTTTCGCCCCGTCAGCCAACTATCCGCCTCCATCAGCGGCAGCACCGCGTTGCCGTCAGAAAAAAAATGCGGCGTAAAACCGTAGCTGCCGGCCAGCACCTTCAGCCAGGCCGTGCCGTGGAAAAATGAAAAATCGGGACGGCTGATCAACAACGCATCCCAATTCGGGTTTTCGAGCGGGTTAAACCGCCGCGCCGCAGTCGGCGCAATTTTTTCCGTGGCCACAAATTATTTTTTAACCGTCAGTTTTTGGGCGCGGATTTTTTCATCACGCGCGCCGGGTTGCCAGCCACAATCGCATTGGCAGGCACGTCTTTTGTCACCACGCTGCCGGCGCCGATGAGCGCATTTTCCCCAATGGTGATGCCGCACAGCAGCACCGCGCCGGAACCGATGGACGCGCCGCGTTTCACGAGCGTTGGAATACATTTCCAATCTGCCTCAGTCTGCAACTGGCCGTGGCCAGCGGTGGCGCGCGGAAACAAATCGTTCGTGAAAACAACGTTGTGGCCGATGAATACCTCGTCCTCAATCGTCACGCCTTCGCAAATGAAGGTGTGGCTGGAAACCTTGCAACGTTTGCCAATCTTCGAGCCTTTCTGGACTTCAACGAAGGTGCCGATTTTTGAATCGTCACCCACTTCGCAACCGTAAAGGTTGGTGAATCCAAAAATCCGGACGTTCTTCCCCAGCTTCACATCCGGCGCAATGCGCTGGATCGGTTCGTTGGACTGGCTCATTTGCCGTTACCGTTCAGCACGATTTTGAATTCCGAGCCGATGCGTCCGTTGGCGCGGGATGAAACGCGTTTAGCGCGTGCCGGACGCGTGCCGTTTTTCGGAGCGCTGTCGCTGACGACGGCGGCATGGCCGTTGCCATTGGTATAAGTCGGAATCACGGGAGCCACCGCCTTTCCAAACACGATGGGCGAACCGCCCTTGCGCAACGAGTCGGATGAGGCTTCCAAAATGCGGA
>JBEEMY010000033.1:0-10484 GCA_041192415.1 Verrucomicrobiota bacterium
TGCACCTGCTGCCGAAGCGCCCGCCGCCGACGCGCCCGCTGCGGAAGCACCGGCCGCCTGAGCCCTTGAACGATCGCTCTTTGTAACTACATACTGAACTGGAAATCAAAATGGCATTCGATAAAGACGCATTCCTGACCGCACTCGACAGCATGTCGGTGATGGACCTCAACGACCTGGTCAAGGCCATCGAAGAGAAATATTCCGTGCTGCACGCCGACCAGCAGACGAAAATCCGCGCGTGGGTCGCCGCCCGCGACCACGGCAATGTCGCGGAGGAATCCGTCGCGCGAAACGCGATGGCCGAGGCCCAAAAAGCGTCAGACACCTTGCGACAGAAGGCGCGCGACACCTTGAAAGCCGTGGATCCAAACGCGCAGATCAAAGATTCCGATTACGTTTTCATCACCTTCATCCTGACGCAACTGCCGCACGGAGTCGTCGGTCTGCTCATCGCCGTGATGTTCGCGTCTGCGCTTTCCTCCAAGGCCGGCGAACTGAACGCGCTCGGCACCACCAGCACGATTGACCTGTGGCGGCATTTCCGTCCGCTCGCCGCGCATGACGAGGCGCGGAACGTGCGCAACGCAAAATGGTTCACCGCCCTGTGGGGACTATTTGCGATTGGCTTTGCGCTCTTCGTGAGTTCCGCCGAGAATCTCATCGAAGGACTGAACATCGTGGCTTCGATTTTTTACCCGGCACTCCTCGGTGTGTTCGTCGTGGCGTTTTTTCTGAAACGCATCGGCGGTTCGGCGGTATTTTGGGCGGCGTTGGCCGCGCAGATTCTCGTGCTGGCGCTTTTCCTTTTTGGCAAAGCTAATCCCCGCCACGAAATCGGCTATCTCTGGCTGAACCCGATTGGCGTGGCCGCCTGCGTCGCGTTCAGCCTCGTGTTTCAAATGATTTTCGGAGACAAGGCCAGAACGCAACCCGACCCAATATGAGCGGCCCTGTCATCTGTTTTGGCCAGCAGCCGTGCGGGTTTTTCCCGAAACGATTTCTTGTCGCAAAATTTCTGACGGCGCGGCGGCTGCAAAAAGAAATCGGCGGTGAAATCATTTTTTTCTACCACGACAGCGACCATGATCCGCGCGAAACGCAAACCATCCTGCGCCATCGCAAAACCAACGAACCGGCCATCCTGAACTTCGCGTTCGTCAACAAGGTGCAACGAAAATTTTCACCGCTCTTCCTCAAGCGCATCGCTCCCGACTGGCAAAAGAAAACCGAACTTCAACTGCCAAACTACGTCGGACATGAGTTGATTGACCTCTTCAAAAAAGTTTCCGCCGACACCGTCGCGGACTTTTGTCTGGAGATGTATCGCCAGATGGGATTGATCGAAGGCATCCGCGTGGTGCGTTCGAGCGACCCGAATTTACGCCGCGCAGCTTGCGATGTTTCAGAGTTCTTTGTGGACGTTCCCTACGAAGGCGAGATTGTCCGCGCGCGTTTCGGCGACGACGCTTTCCAGTTGCATGAAGGCGGAAATTCTTTCATCTCGTTTCCGCTGACGAAATTCACCAAGGAGCAAATCAGTCCCACGCGTGACACGCGGCTGCGGTGGATGCAATCCGTGCTGCACTGCACGCATTACGTTGCGGGCGCGGGCGAACAAGCCTATCTTCGCCGCGAAGACGCGCCTGAAATCACCTTTATCCAACGCGATGACATTGACCGATCCGATGAAGCCTACACCGAAATCTCAAGCTGAACTCCCGCCGCTGCTGGCCTTCGGCGCGCATCCTGATGACATCGAGTTTGGCTGCGGTGGCGTGATTGCAAGTGAGACGCGCGCTGGCCGCAAGGTGCATTTTGTCATCTGCTCGCGCGGCGAGGCGGGGACGCATGGCACGCCAAAGCAACGGACCGCCGAAGCAAAACGCGCTGCAAAATTTTTGTGCGCGACGATTGAGTTCCTCGAACTCGACGGCGACGCGCATCTGGAAATCCGCGCCGCCCACGCGATCAAGTTGGCAAAAATCATCCGGCACATTCGCCCGCAAATTCTGCTCGCACCGAGCGTCGTCGAGAACCAGCATCCTGACCATTGGCGTTTGGGTAAACTCGTGCGAGATGCGGCGCGGCTGGCACGTTACGGCGGCGTCAAAGAATTGCGCCTTCAAAAATCGCACTCGATTCACCAACTGTTTTTCTATGCAGTGACGCCCGAAGCCGAGCCGCGCGACATCTCGCCGGCGTTGATGGATGTTTCCGCGCCGGAAATTATTTCCGCGTGGACGGCGGCGATGAATGCGCACGCGTCGCAAGTTTCCGCCCGCAACTATATCGAGTTGCAGCTCACCCGCGCGCGATTGCTCGGTGCGCGGGCGGGAGTTGATTTTGCAGTCGCGCTTTTCCCCAACGAGCCGCTGGTGTTTGATTCGCTCGCGCAGGCGGGCAGGGGAGCGCGACGATTTTGATATGGATTCAGAGCGTCCATTGAGAATCGGCATCACTTGTTATCCGTCGGTTGGCGGGAGCGGAATTCTTGCCTCGGCGTTGGGCGAAGAACTGGCGCTGCGCGGGCATGAGGTGCATTTCATCAGCTACGAAAGACCCTTTCGAATGCCGTCAAATGTGTCGCGGCTTTTTTTTCATCCGGTGGTGATCAACGATTACGGACTGTTCAAGTATCCCGATTACACGCTGCCGCTCTCGGTGAAGATGGCCGAAGTAAGTCGCGACCATCAACTCGACATTCTTCACGTCCACTACGCCGTGCCGCACGCGACCGCTGCGATTTTGGCGCGCTCCATGTTGCCGCCGGAGCAGCAACCGCGCGTCGTCACCACCTTGCACGGCACGGACACCACGTTGCTTGGCGCGGATCCGGGCTACGCACCGGCCATTCATCACGCGTTGACGCACTCGGATGCGGTCACGAGCGTTTCAAATTTTCTCAAACAGGAAACGCAGCGCGTGCTCGGCTTCAACGGGCCGATGGAGGTCATCCATAATTTTTTTAAACCGCGCGCGCCGAAGCGTTCGCGTGCCGAAGTGCGCCACGAACTCGGCTTGCGTGACGAGGTGATGGTTCTCCATTCATCAAACCTGCGTCCGTTGAAGCGCATTGATTTGTTGCTCGAAACGGCGGCGCGCATCCGTCCGCGTGAGTCGTTCAAGCTGGTCATTCTGGCGGGCGGAGATTTCAAACCGTTCGCTGCGGATGTGCGGCGGCTGGGGCTGGAGGAATGCGTCATCGTGCGCGAAAACGTCGCGGACATTGAAGATTATTTACAAGCCGCCGACCTCGGCTTGTTCACGTCCGACACAGAAAGTTTTTGTTTGAGCATTCTCGAAGCGATGTGTTTCGCGTGTCCGAGCGTAGCGACGAGCGTGGGGGGAATTCTTGAAGTCATCGCGGACAACGTCACCGGACGGCTGGCGCCGGCGGGAAATGCGGACGCGCTGGCCCGCGCTGTGGAAAGTTTGATTCAAGACCCAGCGCAGCGGCGGGCGTTGGGTCAGGCGGCGCAAATTCGTGCGCGTGAAAACTTTTCCGCCGCGAAAATTGTGCCCGCATACGAACAGCTTTACCGCCGGGTGCGCGGCTGAAAACTACGCCTCGACGGAATCTTCTTCCTCGGCTTTGGGCGAAGTGCCGTTGATTTCGTGGAGCTTGTTGCGCAGAGTGCGGATGCTCAACTTCAGCAGCTTCGCGGCGTGCGTGCGGTTGCCTTGGCAGCGATCCAGCGCAGCGAGAATGTGGCGCTTTTCCATCTCGGCCATCGTGAGCAATTCACCGCTGCCGCTGACGTTGGGTGGAAAATAATTGCCGGCGGTTGCCGCGGTGGTTTCGCCCACAGACAAGCCCGTCATCAGGCCAAGGTGTTCGGGTTCGAGCATCCCGTTTTCGCCGCACATGATGACGGCGCGTTCGATGACGTTCTGCAATTCGCGCACGTTGCCGGGCCAGTTATGGGCGCAGAGCATCTGCGTGGCCTCAGCGGTGAAACCCTTCACGTGGACGCCGTGCTTGCGTCCGAAGCGGCGCATGAATTCGCCGGCAAGTTCGGGAATGTCCTCGCGGCGTTCACGCAGCGACGGCACGGAAATCGGCACGACGTTCAGGCGAAAATACAAATCCTGGCGGAATTCTTTTCGCTCCACGCTCGCTTCGAGGTGGCGGTTGGTGGTGGCGATAACGCGCACATCCACCTTGACCGTGCGGCTGCCGCCGACGCGTTCGAGTTCGCGTTCCTGCAACACGCGCAGCAGTTTCGCCTGCACACTGGGAGAAATTTCACTGATCTCATCGAGGAGAATCGTGCCGCCGTGCGCGAGTTCAAAACGACCTTCGCGCTTGGCCATCGCGCCGGTGAACGCGCCTTTCTCGTGGCCAAAAAATTCGCTTTCAATGAGATTTTCCGGAACGGCAGCGCAGTTAACCTTGATGAAAGGGGCGTTGGCGCGCGGGCTTTCGCGGTAGAGCGCGCGGGCGACGAGTTCCTTGCCCGTGCCGCTTTCGCCCTGAATCAAAACGGTGGCCTGCGTGCGCGCGACTTTGCGGATGAGCGAGCGGAGGTTTTCCATCGCCGGACTGCGGCCAATCAAATCGCGTTCGTCATCGTCCGTCTCCTGACTCAAGTATTGGTTGACCTTGATGAGCTGGGAAAATTCATCGGCCTTGCGCAGCGTGACAGCAATTTGCTCGGTGGAAAATGGCTTGATGAGGTAATCAAACGCGCCGCTTTTCATGCAGTCCACGGCGGATTCCACCGAGCCGAAACCGGTCATCACCACGGCGAGCGGACGTTGCGCGCGGGTTTGCAATTCCTTGAGCAGCTCGATGCTTTCGCCGTCGGGCAACCTCATGTCCATGAAGATGAGATCGAAATTGTCGCGGCTCAAAAAGTCGCGCGCCACAGCGAGCGTGGGTGCGGAGGCGACATCGAGGTGCTGCCGCCGGAGAAAATTCTCCAGGTTGTTGCGGACGATGGCGTCGTCCTCCAGCACGATGACTTTTTCAATGGCCATGAATCAAAGGGTGCAAAATTAAATGGTGGCTACGCGGCGGCGTGGCGGCGATACAGGTTGCCCACGAAGTTCGGCTGCTGTGCCTGCACGGGCGGTAATTGCGACGGCGGCAAAACGCCCCGGCGCAGCATCTCTTGTTGGTTTTCGCGATCCAGCATCAGAATCCTCGGAAGCAAATTTTGTATCTCCTGAAACAAATTTTTAATTTCCCCGCTGCGTTCGCGTTCTGGTTGGGAAATGTTTGACCACAAATCCCGCGCCACGCGTAATTTGATTAAGACGGAATCCAAACGCGGGAGCAAGCGCTTTCTCTGCTCGTGCAATTCCGTTGGCTGCCACGTCGGCGAGTTGCGCAGCATCCGGTTTTCCACCGTGAACAGCGCAAGACATTCGTGGCAGAGGCCGAGGTGCTCGCGCAAATCCGTGGCGAGCGTGACAAAAAAATGCGGGGCTTTGGTGTTCATCGTGGAAGTTTATTTTTGTGACAGGGCAGGGGACGAATTAGTTTCTGCGGCGGACGGGCGGCGGTTGAAATCTTCCGCGCGCGACTGCCATTGCAGAAAATCCAGCCGCCATTGCGCCATGTCCGCCACCGCTTTCAACGCTGGCGTGCGGTTGGTGCCGAGGAGCGCGGCGGAATTCGTGATGGTGCGGTAGGATTCAATAGCGTTGGCCGGCTGCAACAATTTTTCGTAGGTGATGCCGACTTGATAATTCACCGGCAGCCGCCACGCGGGCGTTTCGTCGAGCTGCACGAGTGTGACATAAACTTGCAGCGCCTTGACGTAGTCGCCTTCCTGATAGAGCGCGTTGCCGATTTCATTGCCCACACGTTGCTGCCAGTAAGTCCAGACTTCGGGATGGTCTTTGGTTTTTTCACGTTCTTCCTTTAGGAAAATTAAAACCTGCTGCATCGCTTCGGCATTGCGGTTCAAACCTTTCAACGCCTGCGCGAGATGGTAACGCACCTCGGCGCCTTCCGTTGAATCGGTGTTACGCGAAAGAAAATCCTGTGCTTGCACGGCGGCGGAATCAAACTGCTTCAAGGCCACGAGCGAGCGGATGAGGCGAAATTGGATTTGCGCGCGGTCGAGCGCCGGGTCTTCCTGTTTGAGCAACCGCGAATAGTATTCCGCCGCCTCGGAGTATTTGCCCATGAGATAATGCGTCTCGGCAATCTCGACTTGTGATTGCAGCACGAGGCGTTTGTAGTAGGCGATCTGGTCGTCTTTGATGGTCAACGCGGCGGTCATCACGCTGTAAAATTTCGCGAGGGCCATCTGGTTCATGCCCATCGCGCGGAAAATCTGGCCTTGATGCAGACACACTTCCGGCGTGCGCGCATCGCCGGCCCAGCGTTGCTGATACTGCGTGAAAATGGTTTGGGCGCGGGTCAAATCATTCTGCACCTGCACCGCCGAACCAAGTTCAAAGAGCGCGGTCTTCTGCAATTCATCGGGCACATCCTCGGCGAGCAGCAGGAGAAAATATTTTTCCGCCTGCCGGTAGTCGCGCGTGTTGGCGGCGAAGCGCGCGGTGGCCAAAGCGAAGTTAAACCGCTCCATTTTTTTCTCGGCGGCGGAGTTGGTGGCGGCGGCGGAAACTTCCGGGAGTAGCGCGGAGCCATCCGCTTCGGGCACAGCGTGCGGTGTCGCTCCGTGCGATTCAGCGGTGGCGGCGTGAGCGTCCGGTGCATGGCCTTCTGCCCGGACGAACGCGGGAAACAAAACCAAGCCGAGCGCGCAGGCTGCCGCGCACAACCGGCGGCGGGCGAACCGTAGCTTGGGCAGCCGGATCATTTGACGATGTATTCAGCGTGGCTGGATTTTTCCGGCAGCAGCGGCGGAATGAACCCGACGCGGAAGGGCGCGACGACTTCGACGCCGTTGGTGCCAAAGGCCACTGGATGAAAATAGGTGGCGAGCATCTGCGGTGTGATGCCCATCAAGTCCGGTGTGGCCAGCGCGAAGATGGGCGCGCCCAGAACGCTTCCCTGACTCATGACGATGGGTGGCAGGTTATCGGGCGCGGCGGTGATTACGGCGGCGGCGTTGTTGGTGTTCGCCGTGGCGATGGCGAGTGGAGCAAGGTTGTTCGTTTCGTTGTGCGCGGCGATCGTCTCGATGGCTGGCGCGGGAATCGGTTGGGGAGTTTTCACCGCGAGCACGCGCAGTTGCGGTGGCCCGGCGAGCGGCAGGTAGGCCAGCCCGGCGCGCGCCGCCGTGGCGAGGACAACCGCCAGGATGAACGCCTTCACGAGACCGATTTCTGCTGCTGCACGTTTGGTTTTCATATCGCGGCGTGATTCGACGCCAACCAGTCATCGGAACATTCCCGCGCCGCTTGAGGAAAATTTTGCCGCGTTGAAAAATGATTTCATTCAAGTTCAAGCCGTTGCCGGTTTCACCGATACCTACATCAGCTTTGAATTCAAATTTGAACCCCGTGCAAACTCCCGCCGCCAACCGCATTATCCGGCAGAACGCCGCGCAGATTCAGTCGCACCTTGCGCGCTGCCCGTCGCTGCCGTCGCTCGGCAGCATCAACAAGGCACTGCAAGGGTTGCTGCTCACGGAACAGCGTTACACCGCGCAAATCGCGGAGATAATCCGGCGTGATCCCAGTTTGACTTCGCGTTTGCTGCGGCTGGTGAACTCCGTCTATTTCGGTTTGAGCTCGCCCATCAACAGCATCGAGGAAGCGGTATTTTATCTGGGCGTCCGGCAAATCCGCCAGTTGGCGATGGTCACGCCAGTCATCGAAGATTTTCAGCGGCTCACCCATCAATGTAATTTTCCGTGGCGCGAATTTTGGCAACACTGCATCGGCACGGCCATCATGACGCGCGAAGTCACCGCGAATGTCCCCGGGCCGACCGAGGATTCCGATTACGTCGCTGGCCTCGTGCATGACGTGGGTAAAATTGTCATGGCGTGGACCTTTCCCGAGCACTTCGCTGAAATTCACAATCGCGCGCAAGTCGGCACGCGGCCGATTTCAGAATTGGAGGATGAAATTCTTGGCGTGAATCATTCCGAGCTGGGCGCGCTCTATCTGGAGCGGCATCGCCTGCCGGATTTGATGATTCATTCCGCGCGCTACCATCATTGCCCGGAAAAAGCGCCGCAACACAGCCACGTCATCGCCGCCGTGCAGGTGGCGGATCTGCTGCTGCGCAGCGAAGGCATCGGCTGCAGCGGTGATTACACGCCGGTCACGCGCGAAGAATGTTTCGCCGCGCCCGCGTGGAAATTAATTTTTGCCCACACGCCGGAGAGCGAACATCCGTTGCTGCAAGCCGCCCTCTCGCGGACGTTGGAACAAATCCCCGTGATGCTGGACGGCATGGTGTGAGGTTCGGTCAGCCTCGCAACATTTGTCGTTGGCCAGCCATCCGTAGCTAAATGCGCAGTGAATTATTCTCTTGTCAGCGGTTTTACAACGTCACTGCGGTGTTGAAATGAACGGATTTGAGCGAAGAATGGTGCGCGATGGAGGTTTCGAACCTCCGACCCCTACCGTGTCAAGGTAATGCTCTACCACTGAGCTAATCGCGCAACCGAAAGGGCGCATAGCTTCGCAATCTACTGCCAAATGGCAAGGAAAAATCCGGCGGCGAACGGGGACAATTTCAACTTTGAACTCACGCCTGCCGGTTGTTACGCTGCGGCCATGGCAAAAAAATCGGGCGACAGCCCCAAGAACGGTTTCAACGATGTCATCGGCCTCGTGCTGCTGCTGCTCATCGCCGCGCCGCTGCTCATCGCGCAACTTTCTTTTGACCACCGCGACATTTCTTTTCTCACCACCAGCGTCAACAAGGTCAAACACAACTGGATTGGACCGCTCGGCGCGCATCTGGCGCACGGTTTTTTTGTGGTATTCGGCGTCGGTGCGTATCTGTTGCCATGGATTTGCGGTGTGTTCGGCTTGTCGTATCTCTTCGGCGTGCTGCCGTTTTTGCGCGACCGCGTCCGTTGGTTTGCTTTTTGGACGTTCGTGTTTCTAGTTTGCTTCACCGGCATTTTTCATGTGCTCGACCAGCACAAGCTGGCGGGCTACACCAGCATTAGCATCGGTGCGACGAGTGCTGGCGGCGGTCTTGGCTGGCTGACTTATGAATACGGTTTCTGGATGCTCGGCACGATTGGCGCCAGTTTGGTCTATGCCGCACTTGGCTTGATTGCGCTGCTGTTCCTCACCAATTTTCAACTCGGTAATTGGATCCGCGCGCTGATGCAAAAGCCCAATGCCGCGCCGGTTGAAGATGAATTTAAATCCGAAGAGGAAATTTCTCTGGAACGGCGCGCCAAGGAACTGGAAAAACAAAAACGCAAACTCGAAGAGGAAGTCGGGCGCGTGGAGAAGCCGGACAAGGTGGAAAAAATTCCCAGCGGCCTTGGCGCCGATGGTTTGCCCGTGCCGGAGCCGTTGATTCGTGATTTGAGTTATCCGCAAGCCAAGGGGCCGCGCGTGCGAAAAACTACTTTGCCGGAACCGTCCAAGGAAACTATCCCCGCCGCCGATGGCATGGAGGTCGGCGATGTCATTCACGCCGGGGAGATCAAACCAGCGACTACGGAAGACATTCTCGGCAAAAAATCCAAGCCGGAAAAAACAACGGAGCCAGCCGCGCCGCTCTTGCCGCCGATTGACGAGCCGAAATCCGCCGCCGAGCCCGCCGCGCTTCCCGCCGCCGCGCCTGCCGAACCGCTCATCACAATCGCCGACGGTTCCGTCCCGCCCGCGCCCACGCCGCGTCCTAGGTTTGTGCCGAAGAAGCCCAAGCCGATGACCGTGGCGAGCGTGCCGATGATTGGGAATTATCAGTTGCCCTCGATGGATTTTCTCCAGCACCCGGATTTGACTGTTAAGCCGACCGAGTCGAAGGAAGAACTCATGGCCAACGCGCGGCTGATGCAACAGACGCTTTCGCAATTCGACATCGAAGTTTCGCTCGGCGACATCACCAAAGGCCCGACCATCACGCGCTACGAATTGCATCCAGCACCGGGCGTGAAGCTGGAGAAAATTCAAAATCTTTCCAACAACCTCGCCGCTGCGCTCAAGGCGGAACGCATCCACATCCTCGCGCCGGTTCCTGGAAAATCTTCCGTCGGCATTGAGGTTCCAAACCTCATCAAGACGAAAGTCATCATGCGCGATCTGTTCGAGTCGGACGAATGGCGCAACAGCAAGGCGCGCATTCCCATCGCGCTCGGCAAGGATGTCTATGGCCATCCGATCATCGCCGACCTCGCGGAAATGCCGCACTGCCTCATCGCCGGCAGCACAGGTTCTGGAAAATCTGTCTGCATCAATTCCATCATCGCCTCGCTGCTCTACCGTTTCTCGCCGGATCAACTGCGCTTCGTGATGATTGACCCGAAAGTCGTCGAGCTGCAGCAATACAATGCGCTGCCGCATCTCGTCGTTCCCGTCGTGACCGATCCGAAAAAAGTTCTCCTCGCGCTGCGTTGGGTCGTCAACGAGATGGAGAA
>JBEEMY010000034.1:0-10418 GCA_041192415.1 Verrucomicrobiota bacterium
CGCGTGTTCCGTCTTGGTCAATTCGCTTTCCGGCCCTTCAAAACAAATTTTGGCGAGGTCGTAGCCCAGCGCGGCGTTGGCGCGATCAAACCACGCCCGCGCGGATGGAAATTTTTCCGCCAAATCTTTGCCCATGCCGACGACTTGCGAGCCCTGGCCGGCGAATAACAATGCAGTTTTGCTCATGCGAAAAATTTTAACCACAAAGCCGCCCAGACGCGAAGGGGATTTTTCCACCGCGCTCGGCAGCGGTCATCAAACCAGCCGCGCCAGCGTCCGCCGCACCTGCGGATTTTTCAACGCGGTGGCCAGCGTGAAGTTTTTTCCAAGCCACGGCAGCGTCAAAATTTTTTCCGCCGGGAAAAACTCGGCGAGCAGCGCGGCGTTCGTAGCTGTGGTCGCGTCCGGCTTGGGCGGTGACATCAGCACCACCTGCGCGGTCCGGCGGATTTCCTCCGGCAACGCCGCCAGCGTCAGCAAAACCTGATTCACCACGCCCAGCTTGTTGGGGGCAACGATGACGGGCGCTGCGCGGAGCGCCACAATCAAATCCTGCGAGTCAAAATTTTCGCCCAGCGGACTCAACAGCCCGCCCGCGCCTTCCACCAGCGTGACCGCAAAACTTTTTTGCACGCGGCGGATGTGGGCGAGGACTTGCGCCCGCTGCACGGCCTGTTTTTCCCGCCGCGCCGCCAGCAGCGGGGCAATGGGGGCGCGGAAATGCCACGGGTTGATCTCATCCAGCGTCAGCGCGCCAGCCAGCGCGGCAAAAATTTTCCACGCGTCGTCCCGGCCACCAGAGCAGACAGGCTTGAGCGCGGCCACTTCGATTTTTTTTGCCCGCAAAAATTGCGCGAGCAGGGTGGTCAGGACGGTCTTGCCCGCGTTGGTGTTCGTGCCGGTGATGAAGATAATTTTTTTCATGGCGTGACCAGTGGGCTTGGTTGCACGCGGCAAATCTGCCGCCCGCAGCGGCAGACGGCAACCTGTTTCTCGCCCGGACGCGCTTTCGCGGTTTGTAAATTTTTCTTTTTCGCCTAAAATGTCCGCCAAGTTTCATGAGCGAGGCCGACACACCAGGAAAAAAATCGCCGCCGGACCACTATGCTGTCCTGCGGAACGCGGATTTTCTGCGCTACCTCGTCGGGCGCTTCGTCGCGTCGCTCGGCCAGCAGATGCTTGTGGTGGCGATTGACTGGGAGCTTTACCGGCGCACGCACTCGGCGCTGGCGCTGGCATTCGTCGGCCTGTCGCTGATGATTCCGATGATTTTATTCACCGTGCCGGCTGGGCATTTCGCCGACACGTTCAACCGCAAAAAAATAATTCTCATCACCACGCTGGTGCTGACGGCGGCGAGCTTGGGGCTGATGCTGTCCTCCATCTTTTTGTTCAACGTCGCTTGGATTTACGCGCTGCTCTTCGTCATCGGCGCGGCAAGAACATTTTTGTGGCCGGCCAGCGCGGCGTTTGTCACGAGCCTTGTGCCGCGCAGCCAGTTTGCCAGCGCGGTGACGTTCAACAGCGGCGCGTTCCAATTTTCCTGTGTCGTCGGGCCGGTGATTTTCGGTGCGGTAATCGCCCTTACGCCACACGCGCTCGAGCACAGCACCGCGTGGCCGGTCTATGCGCTGAACGCGCTGGCCTCGATTGTCTGTTTCGCGCTCGTCGCCACCATCAAGCACATCCACAAAATCAAACCGCCCGAGCCGGTCACCATCCGCAGTCTGGCGGAAGGTTTTCATTTCGTGTTCCAAAATAAAATCATCCTCGGCACGATCACGCTGGATTTGTTTGCCGTGCTGCTGGGCGGCGCGGTGACAATTCTGCCGATGTTCGCGGACGATATTTTCCAAGCTGGCCCCAGCGGTCTTGGCTGGCTGCGCAATGCGATGGCTATCGGCGCGGTGCTTTGCGCTTTCATCATGGCGCACCGCGCGCCGCTGCAAAAAGCCGGGCACACGATGCTCTGGTCGGTGGCTATCTTCGGCATCGCGACCATCATCTTCGGTGTGGCGAATCAAAATTGTTTTGGCGGCGCGCTACCGAATTCCTTCTGGTTCTGGCTTTCGTTCGCGATGCTCGCGCTGGCGGGTTTCGTGGACAACATCAGCGTCGTGGTGCGACAAACGCTCGTGCAAGTTCTGACGCCAGATGAAAAACGCGGACGCGTCTCGGCGGTGAACAGTCTTTTCATCGGCACGTCGAACGAGCTGGGCGGCTTCCGGTCGGGCATCGTGGCGTATTTGTTCACCACGCCGACGTTCCTGGGAAATGCCCACGCGACCGGCGCGATCATCTCCACCGTGACCGGCGGCATCGGGACGATTCTGGTGGTGATCTTCGTGGCGTGGTATTGGCCGGAGATTCGGAAATACGGCAAGCTGGCGTGAATCGGGGCTGGCAGCTTATTTTTTCGGACACTGAAAGGAACCGGCGGACTTGAGAACAAATTCAAATTTCCGTTTGAGCGCCAGGTTGCCGAAGGTCTCATTCAAAGATTTGTGGCAGACCACTTCATTGTCTTCGGTGCGATTGCCACCGAGGGAGATGGGGTTCAAGTGTTCGATGTTGGCCTCCGCCAGCGCCAATTTTTCGCCGCAGAAAAAACATTTGCCGTGTTGCAGATAGAACATCTTCTCCAGCTTGGACAGGGCTGACGATTTTGGGGCGGGTGACCGGCTGGGCGCAACTGGTTTGGTGGCCACGCCCGGTTTTTTCGGTTGGGGCAGTGCGGACGGCTGAAGCTTTGGCTTCTGTCCCAACTTGGCGCGTGCGTCGCGCGCTTGCTTGATGAGCGACTTTTGGGTTTCGGTGAATTCACATTCCGGCAGCGGATAGGGAAACACTTCGCCCAAGGCCACCCCGGTGCGAAGTCGTTTAGCATATTCTTTCACCAAGGCGTCGCTAACCGTTTTCTTCATAATTTGGTGAATATAGTTTGAAGACCGCAGAAGTGAAAAGCAAAAGGCGTGGCCGAGTGGAATCAGGTTTGAAATTGAGATTGAAATGCCGTTGAAGCATCATTGTCGGCCAGCGGTCTAACCCGCAAAAAATCTTATGAGCAAAAAAATTAAAAAAGTTGGAATCCTGACCGCCGGCGGTCTAGCTCCGTGTTTGAGCGCGTCCATCGGCTACTTGATCGAGGCCTACACGCGCAAAGCGCCGAAGGTGGAGATCATCTGCTATGTGAACGGCTACATGGGCCTGCTCCAAGGCAAGAGCCTCAAGGTGACTTCCGCTGTGCGCAAGAAGTGGCAGGCGTTGGTGGAACACGGCGGCAGCCCCATCGGCAACAGCCGCGTGAAGCTCACGAACATCAAAGATTGCGTGAAGCGCGGCCTCGTCAAGGAAGGCCAAGACCCGCAGAAAGTCGCGGCGGATCAACTCATCAAGGACGGCGTGGACGTGTTGCACACTATCGGCGGCGACGATACGAATACGGCAGCGGCGGACCTCGCGAAATTTCTCAAAAATAATAATTACAATCTCACCGTCGTCGGTATGCCCAAGACGATTGATAACGACGTTATTCCCATTCGCCAAAGTCTCGGCGCGTGGACGGCGGCGGAAGAAGGCGCGCATTATTTTGCGAACGTCGTTTCCGAGCACAACGCGAATCCGCGGATGCTCATCATCCACGAAGTCATGGGGCGCAACTGCGGCTGGCTCACGGCGGCGACCGCGGCGGAATACTCCAAGCTGACGGCGGAAATGAATTTTTTGCCGGAGCTGGGCTTGAGCCATCAGCGCCGCGAAGTTCACGGCATTTACATTCCTGAAATGGCGCTCGACATCAAGGGCGAGGCCGCGCGGTTGCGCAAGATCATGGACAAGCATGATTGCGTGAACCTCTTCATCTCCGAAGGCGCGGGCGTGGAGTCCATCGTCGCGGAAATGAAATCACGCGGCGAAGAAGTGCCGCGCGATGCGTTCGGCCATGTGCGTCTCGACAAGGTGAACGTCGGCGCGTGGTTCTCAAAACAATTTGCCGAATTGCTCGGCGCGGAAAAAACGCTCGTGCAAAAGAGCGGTTATTACAGCCGCGCCGCCGCCGCGAACGCCGCCGACCGCAAGCTCATCAAACGTTGCGCCGTGAAGGCCGTGCAATGCGCCTTCGCCGGTAAGGGCGGCGTGGTGGGCGAAGACGAAGGCCATGGCAACCAGCTTCGTGCGATCGAATTCGAGCGCATCAAAGGTGGAAAGCCGTTCAACATCAAAACCCAGTGGTTTGTAAAATTGCTCAAGAACATCGGGCAGCCGATGGGCAAGGCGGTCGAAGTGAAGCACTAAATTTTGTGCGGCAGGCAAAATTGCCGCCGCGTGAGAGATAAAAAATAAGCCGGCTACAAAGTAGCCGGCTTATTTTTAGAGTCTGCAATCGGGCAGCGTGACGCGGCTTACAACCCCACCAGCTTCCGCACGTCCGCATCGTTCGCCAGCTTGTCCTTCGTCACCAGCACGGTGCCGGTGTCCACCATCTTCGGGACGGTTTCTTTTTTCACGACCTTGTAGAGAGTTTGGACGGCGAGGTAACCCATCTTCTCCGGGTCTTGCGCCACGAGCGCGTCAATCTTCCCGGCTTGCACGTCTTCAACTAATTTCTTCGAGGTGTCGAAGCCGACGAATTTTACGTTCACTTTTACGCCGCCTTTTTTCATGTCTTCCAGCGCCGAGGCCACGCCGATGGTCGAATATAGATTCGCCGCGAAAATGCCATCAAGGTCGAGTGCGCCGTCCTTCACGAATTTTTCCAGCGTGTTCACAGCGGCGTTTTTGCAGCCTTCAATCGTGCCGGTGTCGGGATACGGATCGGCGGTGACGGTGTAACCGGCGGCCTTCGCGGTCTCAATGAATCCCGCCGAGCGCGCCTCGGTGCTGCCGGTGCCTTGCACAAATCTCATGCACATGACCTTCGCACCTTTTTTATCGCCGATGAGCCGGACGAGTTCCTTGCCGCCGATGACGCCGCCGTTGTGGTTGTCCGTCGCCACAAAACTGGAATGGGCATCGCCGTCCACACCGGAATCAAAAATCACCACTGGAATCCCCGCCGCGACCGCGTTCGCGACCTGCTTCTTCATGGCTTTCTGGTTCAGCGGCGCGAGCGCGATACCCTGCACGCCGAGGTTGACCATGTTCTCGATGATTTTATTTTGCTCGGCGATTTCCGTCTCCGTGACCGTGCCTTCCCACTTGAGCGTCACGCCCAAATCCTTCGCCGCGTGCTGCGCGCCGCGTCCGACGGTTTCCCAGAATTCGCCACCGGTGCTTTTCGGGATGGCCGCAAGCGTGAGCGTGTCAGCGGCAGGAAGCTGCGTGGCCGCAAAACTGGCAACGAGCGCGAGGGCGAGAAATGACTTGGTTTTCATAGGCGTGAGAATTGGACGGAATAAATTGGTTTCAGTTCAAAGTTCGGGGACGCGCAGAATTTGCAGAAACCTCCCGGCTTCCGCAATCAAAACCCCGCCGGACAAAGATTCAATTTAGCGGACGACGGTTTGACTGGGTTCGCGCCCTCGGCTTTACTCTCCGAAATGATTTGCCGGTTTCTTTTAGCCCTCATCCTCGCGTTGGGACAATTCCACATCCTCGCCGTGGAGCTGGTCAGCCCGCCCGCGATTACCGCCACCGCCACGAACGCCGTGGTGCATTGGGTCACGGATGTTTCGGCAGGCACGCGCGTGCAAGTTTCGCCGCCGGTGAAAATTCTGGCGGACAAAACTCCCGGCACACAACACACCGCCACGCTCGCCGGGTTGCAGCCGGGCGCGACTTACACCGTCGTCGTCGGCACGGCGCGCGTGCCGCTGGCCACGAATCAATTCACCACCGCAGGAACCGCCACCGCGAAAGCTGAAGTTAAAAAAATTTCCACGATTGAAACCAACGCGCCGGCCAAAAAATCTGTCGAAGTAAAACCCGCCCCGCCCACGCGGAAAATTTGGGCGAACGTTGCATCGCTGCCGGATCATTTTGAGCGGCACGGCGGCGATTTCCACGCGAAGGATGCGGACGATTACGCACGGCTCTCGTGGGAATTTCTCCAGCGCGCCAAGGCTGAGGGCTTGCCCGCGAAGGAAGATGATGACGGTGTATTGCGCGTCTTTGATCCCAAGAGCGGCGCGTTCGCCTCCTACAACCGCGACGGCACGACCAAAACTTTTTTCAAGCCGGGCGGACGCGATTATTTCGACCGGCAACCGGGCCGCGCGGTGAACCTCAAAACTTCCAAGTGAAATGAAACACGTTTGCCCCGTCTGCAATTTCCCCGCACTCACCGAAGCCCCGCGCAGCCAAAGCGGCGGCGGCTCGTTTGAGATTTGCCCGAGCTGCGGCTTCCAGTTTGGCGTGAGCGATGACGACGGCGGTTTCACCTACGCGAAGTGGCGGACGGCGTGGAAAAAATCCGGCCTGAAGTGGGCGAGCCAGCGCCCGCCGCCGAAGAATTGGGATGCGGTGAAGCAGCTTGGGAAAAATTCTGGCAAGCAGCGCGGCAGCCAGTAGTGGGACAGGCGTCTCGCCTGTCGAGTTCGAGGGCGTCTCGCCCGCGAACCTGACAACAAAAAACCAACGCGGGCGAGATGCCTGTCCTACTGCCGCCAAAATAGTTTTCTTCCGGCGGCGGAGCAGGCAAGATTTTGCCATGCGAATTTTACTGGCCGCCGCCGTTCTGGTTTTTTCCTGCGCTCTTGCCCAAGCCGAAGCCGTCCCGTTGCATAAACTCAAGCGCATCGAGCAGGCCGTGCGCATCGCGGGCGACTTGAAGATGGTCGTGGTCTATCGCGCCGGACTCTCGAACGTCACCGCGTTCGCCGCGTTGCAAACGAATCTGTTTCCTGTCGCAAAAACTTCCGAGCCGCAACTGCCGCACCGTGAGGCCAAGGAATCGCTGTGGTCGGCGTGGAAAAGTTACCTCGATTATCTGCTGGCATTGGATGCGCTCGACACGGCGAACGACGATTGGTTTCTGCTCGCCGGCGAGCGGCGCGAAAAATCTTTTGCCGCCGGTTACGCGGCGTTCCTCGCGAAGTATCGGTTCAGCCTCGAATGGGTGGCGCTCATGGAAAAAAATCCGCAGCTCGACACCATCCTGAACGAGCCGGTGCCGGAGCTGGGCCTGCCAGCGGGAACTTACGCGTCATTGAAATTGCGTTTTCTAAACGCCCTCACTGCCACGGATTTTGGCGCGCAGGCGGCGCTGTTTCAAACGATGGGCGACGCGGTTCCGGCTGAATTGCGGGCAACCATCAACCGCGATGCCGCCGCGATTTTGCGGATGAGCGGCGGGCGGAGCGAACTGCTCACGGCGAAAAATGCGCTGACGATTTTGAAGTCCGCCGGTAGCTCGGCGTGGTTTCCCGTGCAGGCGGGCGTGTCCGAGTGGATGGGTGATACGAAGGTTTTGCGAACGGATCATTCGCTGATTTCAGCGGCGCAAATCGCGGCGTTGCATGAAAAACTTCTGCCGGGCGATGTGCTGCTGGTGCGGCGCGAATGGTTTTTGTCGAACATCGGCCTGCCGGGATTCTGGCCGCACGCCGCGCTCTACATCGGCACGCCGGAGGAACGGCGGAAATATTTTTCCGAGAGCGGTGATTTGGAGTCGGCGCTCCAAACGCGTTCCGCCACGAACTACGCGGAGAGCCTCAAGCCGCAGCCGCATGAACACCCGACGCGCATCATCGAGGCGATGAGCGAGGGCGTTTCGTTCACCGCGCTGGAACATTGCGCGGATGCGGATGCGGTGGTGGTGCTGCGGCCATTGCTGCCGAAAGTGGAAAAGGCGGCGGCTATCCAGCGCGCGTTCCATTACGCGGGGCGGCCTTACGATTTTAATTTCGACTTCACGACGGATTTCGAACTGGTCTGCACGGAACTGGTTTTCAAATCCTACGAACCGGCGACGGGGCTGCACGGACTGCATCTGCCACTGACGGAAATGCTCGGCCGCCCGCTGCTGCCGGCCAACCTCATCGCCAAACAATTCGACGAGCAATGCGGCACGACCAACGCGCAGTTTGAATTCATCGCCTTTCTCGACGGCAACGAACGCGCGGGCAAGGCGGTGGAATCCGGCGTGAAAGAATTTCGCAAAACTTGGCAGCGTCCCAAGTGGCACGTCTTGGTTCAGGACGCGGTGAAGTGACTTCGCGGCGGCCGATTTTCGCCGCTGTATCAGTTTAACGGTTGGCGGTCGGCGCGCTGTCCCAATCCGCGCCGTTGCGCTGCGTCCGCCGGAAATTTTTCCCTGGCCAACATCGCCGCCGAACTTTTCTGTCTTCACGTTTGACACGCGAGCGAATGTGCGGGATTTATGGTGGCAAAATTAACTGCTGGCATCTGCCCTGCTCGAATTGTTCGCCCTATGTTTTTCACCGCCACCCGCCAGTTTTTTTTCTGCGTGCTCCTCACGTTGCTGGCGACGGGCGCGCGCGCGGAGCTGGCGGCGGTCTGGCAAATCGGCGTGGATGAAGACCCGTTCGCTTCCAGCTACAATCCCACGGATGAATTTTCCGCGCCGAATTACGGCAACGACGCCAAGCCCGGCAAAGTCACGCGGCTGCCTGGCGACCCGCTTTACGTCGCCACAAACAATCCCACGGCGGACGACGATTTTTACGGCGCGGGAAATTTCCCCGTCGGCTTCAATGGCCTAGTCAGTCCGCTCGTGGTGTCCAATCAGGAGCCGGACAGCGCGTGGGAACGCGAGCTGACCGAGGGTGACCTCACGAACCGCGTGCATTTTTTCCTGAACAGCGCGCAGACCAACAAACTTTCCCGCCTGCGCTTGAGCCTTGATTTGGTCTGGGCCGGTTCGTGGATTGGCTCGCCGGTGAATGCCTACGGCGAAGGTTTTGGCGCGCATGATATTGTGATCCGCTTCAAAAATTCTGCGGGCGTGGCTACGACGCTCTATTCCAAACGCGTGGACCGTGACACGCGCATCACGCTGGATTTTTCCGCGACGAATGTTTTCGCCAGCGGCGGGCCGAACACGATTGAGTTTGTCCGCACCGGGCCGTTCACGGCGAACACGGCCTACTGGATTGGTTTTGATTTTGTAAAACTGGAAGCCGACACCAACGCGCTCGCCGATGCGGATAGCGACGGCTTGCCGCGCTGGTGGGAGGAGCAAAATCATTTGAGCGATACGAACGCCGCCGATGCCGCGAGCGATGCGGATGGTGATGGGCTCACGGCCTTGCAGGAATACAACGGCGGCGTGAATTCCTCCGACCCGAATCGTGCGGACACCGATGGCGACGGCTTGAGCGACGGCGTGGAACGCACCTTCGGCAGCAATCCAAACTTGGTGGACACGGATGGCGACGGTTTGTCCGACGCGGATGAATTACGTCTCGGCACAAATCCGTTGCTCGCGGACACCGACAGTGATGGGGCGAGCGACGCGCTGGAAGTTCGCGTCGGCACGAACCCTTTGAGCGCGGCCAGCGTGCCGACAGTTTTTCGCGGCGCCATCGGTTTACATTTTGTTTCGACGAGCGATGTGGACGGCACGCTGGGCACGAATGACATCGCCGGGGTCGTGCCGCAGACGCGTTGGAACGACACGCTGCCGTTGAGCAACTGGAACCGTCCGGCGGGCAGCACGGCGGATTTTCTCACACCACTCACGAATAAAATTGTCCGCTGCGACGGGTTGGTCGTCACCAACCTCACGGTGAACTGGACGGCGGATGCCAGCGATGCCAGCCGCAACGCCGGTTCGCCAGACCGGCGGCTGATGGACGGTTTCATTCGCGCCCACGCCACCGTTGAGGCCGTGTTGACCATCAGTAATATTCCGTTTGCGAGCTATGACCTCTATGTGGTGGTGGGCGGTTCTGATTATGCACCGCGTGGGCGTCTGCGGTTGAATAACAACAGCGCGACCGATCGCAACTTCACACCCGTCACCGCCCCGCCCCGCACGAACCTGGTGGAAATAAAAACTTCCACGACCAATTTTCCGCCCGGAAATTTTTTCCGCTACACGAACCTGACTTCAACCGTTGCCAAACTGGCCGTGACGGATAGTAACGGTTGGCCGGTCGGCATCTGCGCGGTGCAGATTGTTGACCGCACGCTGGACGCGGACGGCTCGGGAATCCCCGACTGGTTTGAAACAAAGTTTTCGCTCGAACCCGGCACGGCGACGGTCACGGCGGCGGACACGGATGGCGATGGCCTCACGAATTTGCAGGAGTATCAGCGCGGGACGAATCCGCGCCTCGCCGATTCGGATGGCGACGGCTTGAGCGACGGCGCGGAGGTCACGCTCGGCACCGACCCGCTGAACGCGGACACGGATGGCGACGGGCTTTCGGATTACGCTGAAGTGAACGGCGCGCTGCCATCCAATCCAAAACTCGCTGACTCGAACACGAATGGCGTGAGCGATCTCGACGAACTCG